>NZ_LGQY01000038.1:0-32804 GCF_003116065.1 Azospirillum sp. TSO5
ACCATGCGCCTGTTCCGGCAGGACCGCCCCGGCTCCTGGGACGACGCCATCGACCGGATGGAACGCGCGCTCCGCGAACGCGCGGCCGGATAAGGATCAGAGGGGGGCGTAGGGGCCGTCGCGGTGGACCATCACCACATCCACCTGCCACATCCGCTCGTCACCGGGACGATAGAGGGGATCGACGATGTCCCAAACCTGGAAACCGTAAGGTGCCATCGCGTCGATGATGCGGGGCAGGCGGGCATCCGCGCCGGCCACCGTCGCCTCGATCACGAAGACGGCGTCCGGCTGCATCAGGGTGGCCGCCCCGGCCAGAACCTCCAGTTCCAGACCGTCGACATCGATCTTCACCAGCCTCGGCCCGGCATAGCCACGTTCCGCGCACAGGCTGTCGAGTGAGACGGCGGACACCGTGCGCAGGCTGGGCAGGGTGCCGTCCGGCTCCGCCCCCTCCGGCACGACGGAGGAATAGAGCCGGTCGTCGGAAACAGCCAGCGGGACCGTGCCGTCCCGGCGGGCGACGGCGGCGATGCGGTACTCGGCGCTGCGCAACTGCCCGCACAGAGCCTGCAGAGCCGGTTCGTTCTCGGCCACCGGTTCGATCAGCACATGGTGGGCGTCGGGAAAGACCTCGTAGAGCGGCGGCGTGCCGGTCTGGGCACCGACGTCGATCACAGTGGCGGGGCAGAAGCCCCGGTCGCGCAGGAGCGTGAGCGTCTTGTGCTTGCTCTGACGGACCATCGTCCGCTGAGAGCGGATCAGCCCCAGCAGCGTCGCCGCCATCGGGTTGCCCGGGCTGGCGCGCAGAATGGCGCGGTAGAACTCCTCCGCCCGTTCCAGGTCGCCGGAGAGATGGACATCGAAAGCGATCTTGAGGCCGTCGGCGATGCTCACAGCGTAACGGTCTCCCGGACCGGTGACCGCCCGAGCTTCGCGTGCGGCGGCGATTGGAGGCTGATCATAAAAGTGCCGCGCCGGACGGACCGGCGCGGCACAGTTTCGGCTGGAACCCTTTCCCGGGTCCATAGCAACAGTTGATGATATTTATCCGTTTGTTCAAGCGCGTTCTTGCAAAACGGTCAGGTTTCCGCTTCGCCGGACGTGCTTTTTCCGCAAGCCGGTGTCTGCGCGCTTTTCCCGGGCGCCGCCCCAGCCCAAAAGCGGCGATCCGGGGAACCACCGGCCACGACTCGGGGTGGTGGGCGGCGCGGTCCGGATGACAGCGGAAGGCATCGCTTGCCAGCGGTGGGGGTGCCATGGGATGAAGCGCCGCCCCTTCCGCCGACCGGTCCGCGCCATGTCACGTCCAGCCCCCGACGCCACCCTTCAGGCCGCACTCGATGCCGAACGGGCGGGGGACCGCGAGACCGCCGGAACACTCTGCCGCCGGTTGCTGGAGCAGGCTCCCGCCGGCCCGCAGGCACCGGCGGCACATGACGCGCTCGCCAGAATTCTGTTGGGCCAGGACATGGCGGCGGCAGCCGACCATGCGCTCGCCGCCTGGCGGCTGACGCCCCAGGACCCCACCCGCCGGTCGAACCTGTGGCAACTGCTGACCCATCTGGGAGAGGCCGGCGACGTCGCCCGCTTCCGGGGACGCGAGGACTGCGTCGGGCTGGTGGCGCTGGGCAACGCGCTGCGCCGCGACGGACAGAGCCTGCGGGCGGAGCGGGCCTATCGCCGGGCGCTGGATCTCTATCCGGAGGTCTCCTTCACGCTGAGCCGACTGGCCTGCCTGTGCGCCGAACAGCACCGGCTGGAAGAGGCCGACGCCCTGTTCCTGGAGGCCGCCGGGCGCCATGGCGGGCGCGACGCCGTCACCCGCACCGATCCTGCCTTCCTGCAGACCCTGCGCGAGGGACAGCATCCCGCCGGCATCCGCGCCACCATCCAGGAAGGCGCCGGAGCCGCCGCCCGGCCGCTGGTGGTCTATGCTTGCTGCGACGCGGTCTATGCGCGCAAGTTCCTGCCGACCATGGTGCGCTCCATCGCCGAGGACAGCGGGCTCGACTGCGCCATCGCCCTGCATCTGGTCAATCCCGACGCCGAAGCCGAGGCGACGGTGGCGGCCCTGGCCGCCGCCCATGGCGCCGACCGTTTCATCGTCCTGCGCGAGACCATCGACCTGACGCCGCTGGGCGACAACGCCAAGACCTATTACGCCTGCAGCCGTTTCCTGGTGCTGCCCGACCTGCTGGTCCGCTGGCAGCGGCCGGTGCTGATGCTGGACGTCGATCTGCTGGCCATCCGCGACCTGAACCCGCTGCTGGCGACCTCCGCCCGCTCGGATTTGGGCATGATGAGCCATGCGCTGAAGCGGTTGGATATCTGGAGCCTGCTCTACGCCGACGTGCTGCACATCCGGCCGACCACGGGGGCGCTGCGCT
Source organism: Azospirillum sp. TSO5 (assembly GCF_003116065.1). Taxonomy (NCBI): domain Bacteria; kingdom Pseudomonadati; phylum Pseudomonadota; class Alphaproteobacteria; order Rhodospirillales; family Azospirillaceae; genus Azospirillum; species Azospirillum sp. TSO5. The sequence goes on from NZ_LGQY01000038.1 coordinate 2,391, forward strand.
TCCTCGACCTGACCCGGCGCTACATCCGCCATTTCCTGGATCGCGGCATGCCGGTCTGGTTCCTCGACCAGGCCGCGCTCGCTGCCGTGCATCTGGCCGGCTTCACGACGGAAGCCGCACCGCGCCTGACCGTCTATCCGGCCGACATCCACAGCAGCACGGTGATGGTCGACGGCGACGGCCGGTACTGGACCGACGACAGCGCCTATTTCTATTCGGTCCGCGCCACCGGCGGCGGCCAGCATGCGGTGCATCGGCTGAAGCGCCGCGCCGGCACCACCGCCGATGTGAAGTCCGGATGATACCGCCGGCCGGCCCGCACATTGGTAGATCGCCGGCACGGCGTCGACCAACGCCTCCAGGAACTGGCTGTCATGCCGGTTGGCCGTCGAAATCCTCAGGGTGAGTGGGTTCCCGTCGGCCAGCGTAGTGGAATGCCGTTGGAATGGCCCCCCTGCTCTTATGATGGCGCGCGCCACCTGAGGGTATTCAAAGCATCATACAGTGACAGGGAGCCAATCATTGCCTCTCCGTCATTCACTCCATAGCTGAGCACCAGCTGGTCTTCACGCTTCGCCAAACCAGCGCAGAACTCAACACCGTCATGATGAAAGACGAACTTATCGGAAATCGCACATACACGCAGTTCTGCATCGAACATGACAAAACGGTGAGGATAAGACAAGCCGGTGTTGGTTAGTGTTCTTTTGTGAACGACGCAAAGCGTCCAGTCCCCCACTGCACAGCCTTGGGATGAACCTGACCAACCATTCAGCTCGGCAATTCCGCTTCCGGATTGCCACGTCGTCATCGTATTCGCCTTGATATCAACAGTGACAACTATGGTTGGGCTGCATGTGTGGATGAGATGAAGAAGATTATTTTTATATATTGGAATCCAATTCTTTTCTTTTTGGCGGCCAAATGGTGACGGCACATTAAACGCCTGTGAAATTTTTCCTTCCCGATCGATGCTAACAATCTTTATCGAGCTTCTGTCTTCCTTATGCTCGTACAAGGCGGCAATGGCATAGAGCTCCCCATCGATCACAAAGAGCCGAAGGTCTTCAAGATGATCTTCCCAGGAGGGCTCACTGAAATTCGGAGAAAGAGACATAGGAATTGGCTCTTCAACCAATTCGAATTGATGCGATAAGCGTATCAGGTAGTTCCGCGTTCGAATGAGTCCCGTATACGGATTCAATGGATCATCGGTTATTGGATGAAGGTTATGGGAAATAAGTCGATAATTTGCCGTACGGACAACAGCCAAAAACCCATCCCCATCCACCAGAACGCTTGGATTGAACAGAGGCCACTTTGAATTTTTCCGAAAATCGATCTTCTTATAGATCCAGCTTGGGCACAATTCCGATATTTTCTTAAGTTCTTGGCGTTTATCTAAGGACAATTTCCCATCTCCAGCACTTCCGCCTTGATGAATTCCATTTCATCCAATTTTCTACGTTAGAGTGAAGGAGTATCATAGCAAAATGCAAATTGCAGTAGCGCTCTGCAGCAGAATGGTGATGGTCGACACCGAGGGACGGTACTGAACCGACGACAGCGCCTGTTTCTACTCGGTCCGCGCCACTGGCTGCCGGCACGCGATGCGCCGGCCGCACCGCCCGGATCACAACCAATGGGAAGCCGGCAATGGGAAGCCGGGTGGAAGCCGTTCGTCGCCATGCCAGCCGGCGAAAGGACGGTGGGCGCATAAGACATAAAGTCATGACTTCATGAATCATGATTTCATGCTTCTTCTTCATGACGTGAAACCACTTCCATCTTTCCTGATCTTGCGTGTAAATCCGCGAAGCTCCCGCTCGGGTCAGCCCGCCTTCCATCCTCTGCTACCGGGAACCACCGCATGGCTCGGATCATCAGTTTCGCCTCCACCAAGGGCGGCGTCGGCAAGACCAGTCTGGTCATGGCGCTCACCTCCGAACTGCGCCGGCGCGATGCGAGCGTGCTGCTGCTCGACTGCGACCCCAACCGGCATCTGGCCGAATGGGCGCGGCGGCGCAACGATGCCGGCGTGCGGGTGCTGGACGAGATCACGGAATCGAACGTCCGCCAGACGGTGCAGGAGAATGCGCCGAGCTTCGACTATACGCTGATCGACCTTGCCGGCTTCGGCAACCTGACCATGCTCTACGCCTTCTCGGTCAGCGACGGGGTGCTGATCCCAACCCAGCAATCCTTCATGGACGTGAAGGAGACGGTGCGCACCTTCAAGGTGGTGGCGGATTCCGTCGGCGTGCTGAAGCACACGCCGGCCTCCAGCGTGGTGATCGTCCGCACCCAGGCGGCCATCGAATCCCGCGTCGACCGCCATGCCCGCGGCCTTCTGGACGAACATGGCGTCCCGGCCTTTCGCACCGAGTTGATCGAGCGCTCGCTCCTGAAGGAAATGACCTACACCGGCCACGGTCCGGGGGAGGTCAACCCGGACAGCAACGCCGACCTGAACGTCCGCGCCCTGACCGACGAATTCGTCGCCTTTCTGGAGGCCTCCCCGGCCAACCCGCTGATCCCACGGGGGTGAGGCGGGCCGGAAGGCTTCCGCATGGTGTGGGAGAGCCCTGTCGCGGATTTAGCGTCCATCCGGTGCTTCAATAAGCACCGGATGGACGCTAAGTTTTTGGTTTTCCGTGGATTCACGCTTCAAGCGCTTCCGCTTGAACCGACCACACTCTAAGACATGAGATGCCGTCATGTCATTGTTCAGGAATTTCATGAAATGATTTCAGCCGCGTAGACCGGCGGCCCGCAGGTGGGGCGGGTCTGCGTGTTTGCGGATAGAGGCATCGGAACCGGTGCGTCGAACCAATGGGCAGTTCCATTCCGGACCAGCGCAGAGGTTGACATGGGAGTCCCCCCACCAGCGGACGAGGGGAGACGACCTGGCAACCTGCCGGACAGGGCCGGCAACCGGTTGCAGGCTATCATATCATGATTTGCGAACATGATTTCCTGTCAGGGTGGAAAATCATCGGGGCACGAGGTCGGAGCAGAGCCGCCTCGACCGGTCCGGGACGGAGAGCCGCGCAGCCGACACCGATATATAGCTTTTCATTATTTCATGATATGAAGGTAATGCAGGTTCCGGCGAGACGATATCCCCGATCATGATCGCCCGATCCTACGGAGGTCCAATCCTGCCGAGGAAAGCCGGAACGGTGCAGGGCGCCGCGTTTCACCGGATGCGGCCACCGATGCGGAAGACCAACGCCGCCCTCCTTCCGGTCCCGCTGTCACGGAAACGCCGGCCGATCGGAGCACCCCAGTTCCCACATCAGCGATGCCGGTGCGCAGTGTTTCATGACTTGTCTTCATAAAAGGACTTCTTGCGTTCCATCTCACTCCGGTCTTGCATCGGCCATGTCTCCGCTCCGTAAGTGGGGAGGAAGCCGCCCCTCCTGCTCCGCCAATGGCCGCTCCGTTACGCCCCCTTGAGCAGCTGCGGACCTGCATTAGTGTTCATGTTTTAATTTCATGTTTTCTTATAATGGCAATCCTCCCTGGTTCCTCCTGTGTTTCCCACGCCACGCCGGTCGGCTTTCCGCCGGGGTGCGGGCCACATCCGCCACATACCGTAAAGACAGGACACCAAGTCATGATAATGCTTCATGGCTTATCCAGCCGGCCCTCCCCCGAGCCGGCAGCGCCCTGACCGGAGTGCCCATGTCAACCGACAGCCCTGCCAAGCCTCCCCTGAAGCCTGCCGCCAAGCCGGCCCGTCCCCCGCTGGGCGGGATCGGGATCGGCGGGCTGGGCACGGACGACATTGATCCAATCCGCCAATATGGGTTGAGCAAGGGTTTCCTGCCGACCGAGACGGAGCCGCCCGCCTCAACCCAGTCCATCATTCCCCAGGCCGCCCCCCACCCCACCGTTCAGCCCGCCCCGCAGCCCCAGCCGGCGCCCACCATCGTCCGTCCGGCACCGACCCGGCCATGGCAGGCGATGCTGCCGGATTATCTGGTGGAGGAACTGCGCCAAGCCGCCGCACGCGAAGGCACCGCCCAGAAGGTGATCGTGCTGAAGGCCCTGCGGCAGGCCGGCTTCCGGATCGACGACATCGACCTGCAGGACCTGCGGCGGCGCTGAGTCCGCCCCAGGAAACGCACAAGCGCGGCCGAAGGGACGGTTTGACTCTCCTTAAGGAGCCGTCTATGCCCTAACCCCGCGCTCTGCCCCTGCTCCAAACCGATTGCAGACCACCAGCGACGACGAGAGATGAAGGCAAACATCACCCAGGCCGCCCCGGCGCCATCCTCCCCGGCAGCCTCGCCCCTTCAGGCCTCGCCCCGTCCGGTGTCTGCCGTCCCGACACCTGCACCGGCCCCCGCCCAGTCCCAGGGGTCCCACGGTCTCAGCATCGACATGCTGGAAGGGATGCTGAAGCAGCAGCCCAACGACCCCAACGTGTGGAGCGCGCTGGGCGCCCTGCTGCGGCAGGCCGGCAAGCCGGAGGCAGCGATCGCCTGCCAGCGGCGCGCGCTGGAGATCGACCAGCGTCATGTCGGCGCCTGGACCAATCTGGGCAACGTGCTGGGCGACGTGGAGCGCTATGACGAGGCCGTCGCCGCGCAGGAGCATGCGGTGGTGCTGTCGGGCGGCAACGCCAACCTGCTGTCCAATCTGGTGGTGGCTCTGCGGCATGGCTGTCGGTTCGACCGTGCTCTGGAGATCCTGGAGGTCGCCCTGCGCGCCCGGCCCGGCGATCCCGGCCTGCTGTGGGACCGAGCCCTGACGCTTCTGCAGGTCGGCCGCTATGCCGAGGGCTTCCGCAACTATGACTCCCGCCTGTCGCTGCCAAGCTATCAGAACCGCATCGCGGACGGACCGATGTGGGACGGCGGGCCGCTGGACGGCAAGACCATTCTGCTGACCACCGAACAGGGCTTCGGCGACGTGCTGCTAACCGCGCGCTATGTGCCGATGGTCAAGGCGCGCGGCGGCCGGGTCCTGCTGGAATGCCATCCGGAGCTGCAGCGGCTGCTATCCGGGCTGGAGGGCATCGACGGCTTCGTGCGCGCCGGCACCGCCTACCCGGCCTACGACGTCCATTGCCCGCTGATGAGCCTGCCGCACCGGCTGGGCACGACCATCGAGACGGTGCCGCCGCCCACCCGCCTGACCGTTCCGGCCGAAGCACGCGAGAAGGCCGCCCGGCTGGTCCCCGGACCGGACGGCACGGTCAAGGTCGGCATCATCTGGTCCGGCCGTGTCACCTTCAAGGACAATGCGCGCCGCGCCACCACGCTCAGCCGCTTCCTGCGCTTCCTCGACGTACCGAAGGTGCGGCTCTACAGCATCCAGAAGGGACCGCCGGAGGCGGAGCTGGCGACGCTCGGCACCTCGACCCTGATCACGCCGCTGGGGCCCCATTTCAACGACTTCGCCGACACCGCGGCGGTGCTGGAACGGCTCGATCTGGTGATCATGACCGACAGCTCTGTGGCGCATCTGGCCGGCTCGCTCGGCCGCCCGGTGTGGAACCTGCTGCAGTTCATGCCCTACTGGGTCTATGGCAATAAGGGCGACACCACTCCCTGGTACCCGTCGATGCGCCTGTTCCGCCAGACCACGCCCGGCGACTGGGACAGCGTGTTCGGCGCCGCCGAGCAGGCCCTGCGCCAGGTGGTGGCGCTCAGGACCTGAGCCGCCTCAGCCGTTGGTTTGACCACCCGGCCGGCCATAGCGGGCTAGCAGCGGGTCCTGCCGTTTGAGGATGCGCTCCAGGTTGGCGAGCGCATCATCCACCCCCTCGGCCGGTTCTACCCAGCGGTCGGGCTCCGGCAACATCGGGGGCGCTTCCTTCGGTGACGCTGCCGGGAGGGGCGGGGAGGCGGCACGCGGCGCGACCTCCCCCAGCATCGGTGCCAGATCCTCCGCCACGAAGATGCGGTGGCTGCGCCGGCGTGTGATCTCCACCGCGATCTCCAGGCGCTGCAACTCCTCCAGCAGATCGGTGGCGGCACTGGTGGCGCAGCGCAGACGGGCCGCCAGCCGGGCCGGGCCGATCACCCCTTCGGCGGCCACTGCATCGACCGCCCGGCGGATGCGCGCATCGCGCCGCCGGTCGCCGACACGCCGGCGCCAGCCGCGCCAGCGGTGCAGCAGGGCGACGAGGCTTTCCTCCCCCTCCTCCGCCTGCCGGGCCATGCCGCCGAGGAAGGCTGCCAGCCAGTTCCCGCCCGGCTCGGCCCGGCGGATCGCATCGACCCCGTTCAGGCAGGGCAGCGGCAGCGGCGTCATTTCCTGGGCGGCGAGGAAACGCGACACCGCCAGACAGGCACCGCTGCGGTCGCCGCCGGCGTCCAGATGGGCGAAGAAGCCGAGACCGCAGGCGATCAGCACCGCTCCCTTCGCCGGTTCCAGCGCCTCCTTCATCCGCACCACCGCATCGTCGGTCCCGAGGGGGACTAGACGGGGCGTGTCGTCATCCATGGCACCATCACCGGCATCGTCGGCGAGCATCCGCCGCATCAGGTCGAGCGCCAGCATGGTCGCCCCCCAGTCGCGTGCCGCCCGCACCGGCACGCGGGCCAGCAGGGTGCGCAGGCGGTTGGGATCGACCCGGCGGCCCTGAATGTCGGCGATCGCCGCCGCGGCCTCGGCCCGAGACCGGTGCAGCCACGCCGCCCGCACCGGCGTTCCGGCCGCCGCCTGCGCCAGCCGGCCGACCGCGGCGGACGCACGCTCCAGCGGCGGGAGGAGGGCCAGCGGATCGGCGAGGTGCAGGGTCATTCTCTATATATCAATGTGTTACAAGATATTCGTATCATTAATTCAGTAATATGTCCATTTCACCGGACATTCTTTCCGTCAAGAAACTCATACGCAAAGACCGGCCCATGATCCTTGGATGCTCGTCGTGCGGTGTTGCTGTCTGGCCAACCAATGCCCTTGACACCGACAAGAACAGAAAGTGAACATAACTTTCTTGTTCAGCCTAGGGGGAGTGCAGATGAGCGACCGTGACGAGATGGCTCGTGCCTTCGATTTCGAGATTGGATCCTGGCACGTCTCGCATCGCCGTCTGCGGGACCGTCTGGCTGGGTGTCAGGAGTGGGACAGCTTCACCGGGACGGCGGACATGCGGCCGGTGCTTGGCGGGAACGGGAACATCGAAGACAATGTTCTGAACCTCCCGCAGGGCGCTTACAGGGCAATTGCAATCAGGTCCTACGATCCACAGCGCGGGCTCTGGGCCATCTGGTGGCTTTCCACCACCGATCCGCATTCGATCGAGACGCCGGTGGTGGGACGGTTCGAGGGGGCGGTCGGGACTTTTTTCGCGGATGACTGCGTCAAGGAACGGCCGGTCAAGACGCGCTTCCTCTGGCTGGATACCCACACCGCCACCCCGCGCTGGGAGCAGGCGATGTCCGCCGACGGCGGCGAAAGCTGGGAAACGAACTGGACCATGGAGTTCAAACGGGCGGAGTGAGGACGGCTCTCACAAGAGGCGGTCACCGGCCGAGGGGCGATAGGGACGAGCCAGACCGGTTCCGCCAAGCCTGTGTAAAGCAGGAAAAGTCTGGCCAAACGGTCGTTTACTCGTATCTCCATTGACTTTACAAAGGCGTGCCCGTCCCCCGTTCTGCCTGGACTCCGCCATGGCGCTCATCGGCTACGCCCGCGTCTCGACCGACGATCAGACCACCGCCGCCCAGATCGACGCGCTGCGCGCCGCCGGCTGCGCCACGATCTTCGAGGAGAAGGCTTCCGGTGCCTCGCGCGCCCGGCCCGAGTTGGCGCGGACCCTGGCCAGCCTGACCAGGGGGGACACGCTGGTGATCTGGAAGCTCGACCGGCTTGGCCGTTCACTGTCGCACCTGCTGGAGGTGATCGAGGATCTGCGCGGCCGCGGCTGCCATTTCCGCTGCCTCACCAGCCCGATCGACACCGCAAGCCCGCACGGCACGCTGGTGCTGCAGATGCTGGGCGCGGTGGCCGAGTATGAACGCTCGCTGATCCGCGAGCGGACGAAGGCCGGGCTGAAGGCGGCCGAGGCGCGGGGCCGGGTCGGCGGCAATCCCAAGCTGAAGCAGGGCGACACGGCGATGGCCCGGCGTCTGGCCGAGCGGCAGCGCCAGCTCTACCTGCTGGAGCTGACCCGCACCGCGGAAGAGTGGCTGCCCACCGTGCGGCGGCTCCGGCTGGCCCACTCCCCGGCCCGCTCCTGGGCGGCGGTGACGCGAGCGGTGAACGCCAAGCTGCCGCCGGGCCGGCATTGGACCGCCGAGCGGCTGCGCCGCGCCGTCCGCGCCTTCGTCGAGGAAGGGCTGGCGGAAAGGGCACTGCTCGACAAGGCGCCACCCATGCGCGGGGATGACCGGCTGATGGTGCTGGTCGCCGGCATCGCCCGGGCGAACCCGAAGCTGTCGCTGCGGGCCATCGGCGCCCAGTTGGAGGCGATGCGGGAGACCACGCCGCGCGGCGGGCGCAGTTGGGCCGCAGCCTCGGTCAAGAACCTGCTGGATCGCGCCCGTGCCCAGGGGCTGCTTCCTGCCGGATCACCGGCCGGGACCTGACCCCCGGCGCGATCCCCGGGCTGAGGCTCCTCACCCTGGCGGAACGGTTCGAAAGTCACCCGCGGCGGCCTCCCATCCGGGCCTGCCAATCCCGGCTGTAGAGCTGTCCATGGCTGGCAAGCGGTGCCGTCCGGCCGGTTTCCAGATCGAGCACCGGCATGTCGGCGATCAGGGCGGCCCGCTCCACTCCCCCCACATAGGACAGGCTCCCATCCTCGGCCCGGGATTCCCGGAAAAGGGAGGGGCGGGCGCTCCGATCCGTGATGGACAGAAGGGAGGCAATCTCGACACGCACGAAAAAGGCGTTGTGGCCGGCCCCGTTGCTGCCGACCAGCGCATAGCCCTTGCGCGCCGCCGCCTGTTCGAGCGCCCGGATCGAAGCGCCGAAATAAAGCCAGGAAGGATGGGCGATGGAGCGCTGGAATGCGGGATCGTAGGGGATCGTCAAGGCACGCATGTCGCCCAGGACCGCATTGTATTCGCATATCACGATGTCCGGACGAACCACGTCGAGCGCATCGAACACCCAATAGTCATTGCCGTCGATATCGATGCTCAGCAGGCCGACGTCGCCGCCATGGCCGCTGCGTGACAGCAGGTCGTTCACGTTTTCCTTCGTTATGAACGCCGACTCTGCGGCCAGATCGTGCTTCCAATAGATCCCGTCATTCCTGATCGCCTCGATATGCGTCACATTCGCATCGAGGACGAGCCCCCGCCAGTTACGGTTGCGCATCAGATAGCGGGTGTTGCTCTCCGTATAGTCCTGTACGCCGAACTCGATGAAGCTCTCTGAGCGGACCGGAAGGTTCTGGATCAGCCATTCGATGATGCCGTCCTCGCCGGTCTGCGAGAACACCGTGAACTCGACGTCGGACAGGTGGGGAATGCACGTGCGGGCGCGCAGAGACTCGCCCAGAGCACGGGCGGTCAGCAGGAGCTGACGCTCCGCCGAACGCTGCTGCTGGCGGTGATGGTCCCAGGCCAGGGCGCGCCCGGCACGGAAGAGAGGAACCAGATCCTCCAGTTCGGCAGACATCGGCGGTGTCCTTTTTGCGTGTCGTGGCTTTGCGTGTGGTGGCGGAAGCGGGTCAGGCCCGAAGGTAATCGCAATTCCGGCACAAGGGATTGGAGACGCGGTTGTCGAGGAATTCCCGGCGCAGCGCCCGCATCGGCCCACCGTTCCAGATTTCCGTCAACGACTGCTTCGCCACATTGCCCAGGACATAGCGCTTGTCATAGTCGTAGCAGCAGGGCACGACGTCGCCGTCCCAGGTGACGGTCAGCCTGCTCCATGGAAAGCGGCAGGTGACGTGGTCCTGCGGCGGCGGCCGGTCGCCGGCAAGAACGTTCACGTCCGGCGCATTGCCGTCCCAGGTGACGAACTCCTTGGCGAAGAAGGCGTCGACCCCGTCGAGGTTCGACCAATAGTCCCGCTTCCGGGCGATGCTGTTGCCGTTCAGGCCGAAATCGATCATCGACACGATGACCTGGACCTTGGATTTGAAGGATTTCTTCAGCTTCAGGAAGTCGAGCAGGTTGCGGACGGAGGCGTCATAGGCATCCGCGACCCCGCGAATGCGTTCGAACGACGCATCGTCATGGCCGTCGATCGACAGATAGAGCTTGGCGGGACGGGCACGCAACAGCGCCAACGCCGTCGGCCGCTTCAGCATCAGCGGGTTCAGCGACAGGGCAGCGGGCACGCCGCGCGCCGAGGCGTAGGCGACGAAGCGGTCGAAGTTCGGATGAACGAGGCTCTCGCCGAAATGATGCAGCCAGCAATCCGCCTGCGCCGCCTGTTTCGGGTTCTCCTGGACATATTCGTCGATCACCTTGCGGAACAGGCCGAAATCCATCAGCCCCTGCGGGCGCGTCATGTTGCCGGTGCGCGCGCACATGACGCATTTGAAGGGACAGCGGTTGGTCAGCTCGATGTTGAAAACCGAGAAGGGCGTGTCGAGCACCGTCGGGTCGGCCGCTGTGGCGGAGATCGGTACAGCGGTCGGGGGAGTGGAGACTTTCATCGTCAATTCCGTCCTCCAAGGCCGGCGGCGAGCAACGGACCCAGCGCTTGCCCGAGCGGTCCCAACAGCCGCAACGTGGCGGCCACCCATTGGCCCTCGTCCCTCACCGCCGCGCCCACCAGTCGGCGGGCCTCCTCCGCGTCACCCAGTTCCAGCAGCGCCCGTGCCCGCCCGAGGCGGGGCAGGGCAAGGCAGGCGAAGTCCCCGCGCCCGCCGTCGAAATCCTCCAACGCCTCCTGCGGCCGGTTCCATGCGAGCCTGAGCATGCCGCGGAAGACGCGCCCTTTGGCTGTATCGGGATCGTTCGGACGGTCTCCGTCGAACGCACGGGCGGCGGCGTCGAGGTCTCCGGCATGGAGTTGCACCAGCCCCCCGATCATGCGCGCCCAGCCCATGTCGGGATTCCGCAAGCGGACGGCGTCGCAGGCGGCCATCGCCTCATGGAGCCGGCCGTCCGACAGCAGCGTCTGCGCGATCATCAGGCCGGCCCACCAGCGCAGATCGTGACCGCTCTCCCAAACGCGCCGGTAAGCCGCCAGTGCGGCTCCGGTTTCGAAGCGGAGCCGGTGATACTGGCCGAGCACATACCAGGACGGCATCCGGTCCGGCGCCAGGACGACAGAAGCCGCCAGTTCCCGCCTCGCGTCTGCCGGCCGGTTCAACAGAAGCAGGGAAAAGCCGCGCTGATGGTGAAGGCCGTAGCGGTCCTGTGCATGGGGGGCCGCAAGATCGCACCAGCGCAGCGCTTCCTCATGGCGATCACGGATTTGGCCGGCCAGTTCGACGACGAGATCGGGCAGATGAGCGGCGGCGGCACGCGGACAGACGGCAAGCGCATGGGCGACGAGGGCGAGCGCATCGTCGGTCATTCCGTCGTCCCGGGCGGCCTCCGCCTCCTCGACCAGCGCCCGCGCCAGGGCATCGGGGTCGCCGCCATGCGCCGACATTCCATGCGCCAGAACGGATCGCGCGCGCTCCGGGTCGCCCGCGTCCCGCAGCAGGCGGTTCAGGCGCAGCACGGATGCGTAGCGCCCCGGAGCCACCGCCACCGCACGCTCGAACGCCATCACGGCGGCATCGCGGTCTCCCGCAGCCTCGAGCGCCACCCCCATCCGATGATGGTAGTGGGAGAGGGTGGACCTGCGGATCTCCTCCCGCCAATTCTCGATGGCGATCCGATCGAAGTCGCTCTCCTCTTCGACTGAGGCATGCGGAAGTGACGATGCCGGTCGGCGCATCCGCGTCCTCATCCCCCTTCGCCGTACCGTTGGACACCAAATGCTGGTCAATATAACAATACTAATACATTCGAGCAATTCAGCCCGCATATTCAAAATTAGAAAGCCACAACCAGCGGCGCTTCTCATGCGGAGTCTTCAAAAACTTGGGATTGCGAATATGCAGGCCATGATAAAATCCAAACGAAGACTCTCCAAACCCGGAGGTTGCCGCGCATATTTATTTTTCACTTTAGCGGCACCGGAGTGAGATGGGATGTGATGCGGGGAGATGTCGATCCATGCGGGACCTGATCAGCCTTTCGGCCTTCCCGAAGTCGGGAGTCACCTATCTCGGATTCCTGATGTTTCACTGCCTGTTCGGAGACGCCGCCGAGATCGGCGACCTCGAAAGGAAATACGTGATCGACATTCACGCATGGCCGGCGCTGCGGTTCGCCATGCCGGAGGGACCCCGGATCGTGAAGTCGCATTTCCCGTTCGGACCGGACCGACCCGGCGTCGGGCGGACGGCCAAGGCGGTGTATCTGATCCGTCACCCCATCGACGTCATGATGTCGGCATGGGATTACCGCCGGTTCCTGAACCCCGCCGGGAACCCAGGCGACGATCAAGGCGGCCCGGCCGATGGTCCCGCGTTCCGTCGCTTCGTCCATGGCTGGCTGACGACCGGCGGGGCGGAGTTCGAGGTCGCTGGGCCGTGGCGGCAGCATGTCCGCTCCTGGCTCGACCAGCGCGAGATCCCGGTGCATCTCGTCACCTACGCCAATCTGGTCGATCACCCCGGCCGCGAACTGGCGGCCATCCTGCGCTTCCTCGACCTGCCGGTTCCGGCCGAGCGGCAGGCGATGGCGGTCGAACGCAGCGGGATGGCGGCGATGGCCGCGCTGGAAGCGGAGGAGGTCCGCAACCGGCGCACCGGTGTCTTCTATCGGCTGGAACTCGCGCGCAGCTATGAAGGCGGCCGCCGCTTCATCAACAAAGGCCATCGCGACTGCTACGCCACCCTGCTGACCGATGAGGAGCGGGCATTGGCCGACCGGACCTTCGGTGCCGAGATGTCTGCCTATTTCCCCGGCGACGGCGGTGCGGGAGCGGGCTGAGCGGCGTCACGGCAGGGCGCGCGCGACGCCGATCACGGTCCATGTCGTCTCGTCCGGCTCGCGGCCGATGTCCTGAAAGGCGCGGAGCGCCTCCAGCCGGAAACCGCAGGCGGCAAGCGCCAAGCCGAGTTCCCGGTCGAAGAAGAAGCGCATGGTGTGAGTCTCCCGCTCCTCCCCGACAACCCGGTCACCGGCGAGCCTCAGCACATGGAAATCGACCCGGCAAATCTGGGCCCGGATGTCGAGTTCCGACCGCGTGGTTCTGAGAATCCGCTCGTCCGCCTGGGAAATCGTCCGCACCCGATCTCCCGGCCGCTGGGCGAGGACGGCGGGGCCGTACCAGACGTCGAAGAGGAAAAGGCCGGAGGGAGGCAGATGGCGCCGAACCGAGGCCAGGGTGGCCAGCAAAGCGTCGTCGTCATGCTGGTAGCCAAGCACGGCGAACATCATGATCGCCGCATCGAAGACCCGGCCAAGGCGAAGCGTGCGGACATCGGCCTCGATGAACTCGGGCGCGGCGACCGTCGCCCCGGCCATGCCAGCCGTCATCTCCGCCGTCATCTCCGCCGACTTCGCACGGGCGCGGGCGAGCATGGCCGGAGAGCGGTCCACCCCCGTCACGCGCAACCCCCTCCCCGCCAGCGGCAGGGCATGCCCGCCGGTGCCGCAGCCGAGGTCCAGGACGCTCGCGACGGGGCCGTCCGCATGCAGGGCGAACAGATGCGCGATCAGATCGCTTTCACCCGCGTAATCCTTCCCACCATACAGCGCGTCATAGACCGCCGCGTAGCCGGTTCCGAAAATCCCGCTCATGCCAGCACCCTCCGCACCGCGTCGGCGGCCAGTTCCAGCTCGGCATCGGACAGGGTAAGGCCGGACGGCAGATACAGCGCCCGCCGCGCCAGCCTTTCCGCCACCGGATAGCGCTCCTCGCGGAACAGGCCGCGCTCCAGCAGGGCCGGCTGCTCATGCATGCCGAGAAAGAAGGGGCGGCTGTCCACCCCGAGGGCGCGCAGGCGGAGCGCGCATTCGGCCGCATCGAACGGCACCTCGTCGTCCAGCACGATCCCGTACATCCAGTACACGCTGCGCGCCCAGGGGCGCTCGACCGGCAAGGCGAGCGGCAGTCCGGCCAGCCGCGCGCCATACTGCGCGGCGATGCGGCGCTTGCGGGCGATGTGGTCGCCGATGCGCTCGACCTGGGCCAGACCGATTGCGGCCTGGAGGTTGGTCAGCCGGGCATTGACGCCCAGTTCGCTGTGCAGGAAGCGCCGGTCACGGCGGAAACACAGGTTCCGCAGCGAGCGCAGCCGGTCGGCGAGGGCCGGATCGTCGGTGACGACCATGCCGCCTTCGCCGGTGGTGACGATCTTGTTGGCGTAGAAGCTGAAGCAGCCGAGCGTCCCCAGCCCGCCGCAGCGGCGTCCGCGGTATTCCGCGCCATGCGCCTCGGCGGCGTCCTCGACGATGTGCAGCCCGTGCCGCTCCGCCAAATCCCACAAAGGCGCCATGTCGCAGGGATGGCCGAAGAGATGGACCGGCATGATGGCGCGGGTGCGCGGCGTGATCTTCGCCGCGACCTGATCGGGGTCGAGGCACCAGGTTTCCGGGTCGCTGTCGACCAGGACGGGCACGCAGCCGGCCTCGATGATCGCCACCGCACAGGAGATGATCGTGCAGCTCGGCAGGATGACCTCCGACCCGGGCTCCAGATCGAGCGCGCGCATGGCGAGTTGGAGGGCGGCGGTGCCGCTGGACACGGCCACGCCATGCGCCGTGCCGCAATAGTCCGCCCAGCGGCGCTCGAACTCCGCGATGAATCGCCCTTCCGAGGAGATCCAGCCGGTCTCGACGGCTTCGCGGACGTACTCCAGTTCCCTGCCGTCCAGCAACGGCTCGCTCACGACGATCACGGGAGACCTGTCCTTTCCCTGGCGGCCGGCGGCGCTCACTGTTCCATCACGATGCGCTCGGGACCGGCTCCGTCGAAGCAGCTCTTGTCGGCACCGCCGGCGAAGGGGCCCTGCTTGACCTCGACCATTTCGACCTCCTCGATCACCTGGAAACCGTGTCCGCCCGACGCGAGAAGGATGACGTCGCCGGCCCGCAGAAGCCGGCTGTGCAGATAGGTCCGGCCGCCGTCGTAGAAGTCGACCCGCAGAAGCCCGCGCCGGATCAGCAGGACCTCCTGGGTGTAATCGACCTGCCGATGCACCGGGTTGTGCAGGTGGGGCGTGATGGTCTTTCCCGTGGGGTGGCGCATGAAGGCCAACTGCTGCGAGAAGCTGGACGGCGTGAAGAAGGTGATGCCCGGCTCGCGGAATTCGGCACGGACGATGATCGCCAGGGTGCGGCCGTCATGGTCGATGGTCTCGATCATGGCGGCGGCATCCGGGCCGGTGCGGGACCCGAGGCGGGGTGGCGGGACAGCAGCATGCCGATGAACGACAGCTCGCTGCCGTCGTCCAGCCCGTGCCGCCCGTCGAAATCGTCGCTCCAGCGCATGACGGTGCCGTGCGTGGCGCCGATGAGGCGACGCCAACGCTCTTCGGAAAAGCACCAGTGCGGCACCGACACCCCGGCCTGGAGGAGCGCCAGATCCTGCACCGTGCAAAGGTCGGCCGTCACCGGCTCCGCCGCCTGCCGGACGGGAAAGCGGTTCATCACCATGTGGCGGTGCGGCCGGCGTGCCAGCCGGGCGAAGGCCGCTTGCGGATCGGGCAGATATTGCAGCACGCCCGAGACCAGGATCAGGTCGTGATCCCGGCCCTCCAGGGCGTCGAGCTTGTCATGGAAGCGCAAGCCGTCGCCGGCGAACCGTTCATTGCCGGCCTGCGCCAGGGCCGGGGTTTCCACCACGTCCCACTCCAGCCGGACGGCCTCCCCCAGGATGGCGGACAGCACGGCATGCCCATTTCCCAGCCCGCCGCCGAAGTCGCAGACGCTCAGCCGGCCGTCGAAGCCTCCCCCGCGCACCGCTGCGGCCAGAAGTGCGGCGGCAAGCTGCTGGAACAGGGGCGTGAGGACTCCGTCCCAGCGGAAGGCCGACCGCGCCTCCACCAGCCTCGCCACCACCCGCGGATCGTCGTAGGTCTGGGTCCCCGGCCGGGCCGCGGCATGGTCGCCGTAGAGGCCGCTGAACAGGCCCATCACCCTGCTCCCCCGGCTTCTTGCGGCCATGCGATCGGATAGGCGGGGGTGCGGCGGGTGCGGACACGGTCCACCGCCTCGTCGAGGATGCTCCGCAAACGCGACAGGAAATCCTCATGCCGATAGCCGGCAAGGCGGCGGGCGCCGTTGGCGGCCAGGGTGGCGGCCAGGGCATCGTCATGCCACAGCCTGCGCATGGCATCGGCCAGCGAGACCGCATGGCGCGGATCGATGTAGAGGGCACCGTCGACAAGCTGGTCGCGGATGCTGGGCAGATCGCTGACGATGACCGGCCGGCCGAAGCTCCAGGCTTCCAGCGGCGGCATGTTGGTGGGACCGAAGAAGGTCGGCATGACCAGCCCGGTCGACAGGCTGTAGAGCGCCGGCATGTCGCGGTCGGGCACGAAGCCCAGATAGTGGATGCGGTCGCGCACCCCCAGCCTGTCCGCCAAAGCCATCACATCGATGAAATTCCGCGCCCGCCATTTCTCCGTGTAGCTTCCGGCGAACACCACCCTGACGGCTTCGTCCCCGCCATCGGCGAGGTGGGCGAGCGCCTCGACGATCAGGCGGTGGTTCTTGTGCATCCAGAACTGCGCCGGATAGAAATAATAACGCTCCGGCAGACCGTACCGCGTCCGGACCCTGCCGAGGTCCCTCTCCGTCGGCGGGCGGGAGCGGCGGACCGGCGGAAAGAAGGGCAGCACCCGGATGCGGTCGCCGTCGATCAGGTCGCCGTAGAAGCGAAGCACGTCCTGCCGTCCAGCCTCGGAATCGACCAGGACCAGAGTGGCGTAGCGGCAAATCGTCCGGTAGGCCTGCTCCCGCAAGGCGGCGATCCCGTCGGCGCTGACCTCGGGAAACTCCGGCTGGAGGCGGTGCTGCAGGTCGTGGATCGGCACGATGAAGGGGACCAGCGCCTCCGGCCCGGTCAGCGACGGGTGGAGGGTGAGCAGAAGGTCGACGTCCTCCTCGCGCAGCGCCTGTCCCATGGCGGTGTTCAGCACAATCTCGTCCATCGGGGGTGGCGGGCGGCCACCCTCGCCATCGGTCGACAGATAGGATTCGGGCGGCCCCTGATGAATGTCCAGATCGCCCAGCGGCAGGATCGGCAGCCGGCCGTAGTGGAGACGGCGGGACTGCAGGATGCCGCGCAGGCTTTCGCCGGCGGGATTGACGCAGACCAGATCATAGGGGACATGCGGGGTCAGGTCCGACAGGGCGTCCAGCAGCGACGCCTCGTACTGGAAGCCGCCGCCTGCGGATGCGGGGAACCCTCTGTAGACACCGACGCGCATGGTCGCACTCCTCTTCAGCCCCGGCGGCATGGCCCTTCAGACCGGATGCACGGATGCGTCCCGCAGCCTCCGCGACGCCTCCGACCGGATGTGCCGCACGATGAACGGGTAGGCGTTGTAGGGATCGGCGATGCCGACCCGCAGCAGGCGCTTGGCGATCTCCGAGACATATTGGCTGGAAATGATCACCGTCGCGGCGCGCAGCGCCTCGGCCACGGCCTCCGGTGTCGTCACGGTCAGGTCCCACGCTGTTCCCTTGCGCATCCCGTCCAGAAAGCCGGCCAGCGTCAGGTTTTCCCATTTGCCGAGCGCCATCTGCAGGATGCGCCCGCCGCGCGACGCGCCGTAGAGATAGATGGGCCGGTCGCCGGGAAGGGCTGCGAAGTCCGCATCCCGGCACAGGCGCGGCAGGCGCGCGGCGAATTTCGGATCGAAGTCGAAGTAGCAGGTCACCTGCTCCGGAGGCGGTGACGGTGCGGCCGTGGCGGCGGACGGGACGGGCGTGAGGGCGGTCAGGCGGGAAAGCCGTTCCTGCTCTTCGGCCAGCCCGGCATCCGCCCGGTCGGCGGCGCGCAGGGTGAGCAGACCGCTGCACCCCAGGGGCGCCTGCGCGGCGACCCGATGGGCCAGGAAGGCGGCCGCCGCGTCGCCAAGTTCCGGATCGCGGCGCAGGAGGGTTTTCAGACGCTCCCGTCGTACCAGCAGGCTTGCCGGATGCAGGGTGGCCGCGGTGGTTGCGGGGCTGGCGGTGTCGATGGCGTCGAAGCCGATGGCGGTCGGCCGCAGTTCCGCCTGGTACAGCTCCACCATCTCCTCCGGCAGCATCGGCTGGAGCGCCCCGCCATGGACGGCGTCGAAGCCAAGGTCCTCAGCCGCGGCCAGCAGCGTCGCGACATGGTTGGGAAAGGGCCGCGCCCCGGGCGGCAGGATGCCGACCCACTCGGCGTCGGTGGCCCGCAACCCGGCCCACAGGCGGGAACCCGACGTCAGCCCGGCCTCCGTGCGCAGGACGCGCAGGGAGGCAAGCCGGCGGACGAGCCTGTCCGGCACGGTCTCCCGCATGCCGTCCGGCAGGACGAGCACCACGCCGACGGGGCCGGCCGTCTGCCCGGCCACCGCCTCCAGCCGCTGCAGGGCGTCGTCCCACCCGCCCTCATCCACCGGCAGCACCAGATCGACGGGAACCGGCGGCGCGCCGCTGCGGGCGGGCGTCAGGCCAAGCCTCGGCCGGGCGTCGGCGACGAGGTCGGGGAGGGGATCGAACAGCACCTCAAGGCTGAATTTTTCCAGGAAGATCGCCTGCGCCTCCCGCGCCATCGCCCGTCCGCGCGCCGGGTTGGCCCGTGCCCAGGCGACATGGGCGAGGATCTGCTCGGCCGTCTCCAACTCGCCGGCGGCGGTGTCGACATAAAGGACGCTGTCGCCGAAGGCCTCCATGATGAAGGGATGGTGGCCGGCGATGGTCAGCGCCCCGGCCGCCGACAGTTCGAAGATGCGCATGTTCGGAATGCCGGTTTCGACATGCGGCTGCAGATGCAGGCACAGCCCCATCCCGCAGGCGTTGGCACGCCCGATCACCGAATGCCCGTCGAAGGGCAATGCGCCACTGAAGGCATCGGCCAGATGCTCCCAGCGGTCGCGGCGGCCGTGCAGCGCCAGCACACCCTCCTGCGCCAGCAGGCTCAGCATCAGGGGAAAGCGCCTGCCGTCCCAGTTGGAGCCGATGTAGAACAGCCGGCTGTCCGGACCCAGCCTCGGCTCCAGCGCCAGTGCGGGAGAGCTGGGATACATCGGGGCGGTCACCAGCGGGCGCGCAGTCGGCCAGAACAGGTCGGCCATCCGCCGCCGCATCCCCTCGTTGACGGTCAGCCAGCCGTCATAGGACCGTTCGTTCTGGGCGAAGAACCGGTGCGAGGCGTGGAACTGCGGCGGGTTCCAGTCGCACGCCATGGTCAGGTGCCCGGTCAGCTTCGGTGTGACCTGGGGATGCAGCGACACGACCAGATCGGGGTCGAAGGTCTCGATCTCCGCCACACGGCGGACGATGGCGGCCTCCCAACCCTTGGCACCCAGGGCGGACAGCATGCGCAAGGACAGCTCGCGTTCAGCCCACTCGGCGTCAATGGCGAAAGGTTCGAACAGCGCGACGCGCAGCCCGCCGTTGACGCGCTTGCCGGTCACCACGCGCGCCTTGCGCTGTCCGCAGCAGGAATCGTGGCTGGATGCATCGATTGCATGAACCGGGCGCGCTCTCAACTGTTGGGCCGGATCGGCGGCCGGGGCAACTGTGGGCGTACGAACATGCTCGGCGCCGGCATATTAATAAAAGATAAATACGCGAGTATTCCCCCGCTGCAGGCCAAACCGCGGGCGGGGGGCGGGGGCCGGGGAACGAGGGCCGGAGGCAGGCGGCCGGGAGTTTGTCGTTGCGTCCGGCACCGGCGCCGCTTAGATGCCGGGAACGTCCGCCCGTCCCGGGGGGCTCCAACAGCCGCGTCCCGCCATGTCCCTGCCCCCCATTCCCCTCCTTCCCAAACGGAAGGACACGGGCGACCGGCCGTCCCTGCACCCCGTCCCGGAAGGCCGTCACGGCGGCTGGTTCCGCAGCCGCCTGTTCCTGCTCCGCGCCCTGGCCAGCCGGAATGTCCGCGACAATGATTTCGCCATCGTCGCCCTCGGGGTGATTGCCGCGGCGCTGATCGCCTTTGGGGTCGCCCTGCTGCAGAAAGCCGTCGGGCTGCTGCATTCGGTGCTCTTCGATCTTCCGCGCGGCGCCCATCTCAGCGCAGGCGTGGCCATCGGCCCGTGGCAGCCGCTGATCATCCCGATGGTCGGCGGGTTGGCGCTCGGCATTTTCGGCAGCTTCGCCCGGCGCCTGCGGGCGAAGGACATCGTCGACCCCATCGAGGCGAACGCGCTCTACGGCGGCACGATGTCCCTGCTCGACAGCCTTCGCCTCGCCGCCTCGACCTTGGTGTCCAACGCCTTCGGCGCCTCGGTCGGCATGGAGGCGGCCTACACCCAGGTGGGGGCGGGCGTCACCTCCACGGCCGGGCAGGCGGTCAAGCTTCGCCGCGCCGACCTGCGGATCCTGGTCGGCTGCGGCGCCGCCGCCGCCATCGCCGCCGCGTTCAACGCCCCGCTCGCCGGGGCCTTCTATGCCTTCGAACTGGTGATCGGCAGCTACACGCTCGCCGCCCTGGCGCCGGTCAGCCTGTCCGCCATCACCGCTGGCATCATCACCCGCTGGACCAGCGGCCACGACACCATCTTCGCCGTCTACGACCCCGTCAGCGTCGGGCCGAGCGACTATCCCTTCTTCGTTCTGGTCGGCATCGGCGCCGCCATCCTCGGCATCGCCACGATGAAGGCGGTGACGCTGGCGGAACGGCTGTTCCGGGCGGCGCATGTTCCCGGCTGGCTCAGGCCGGCCGTCGGAGGGCTGCTGGTCGGCGTGATCGCCATGCTTTTCCCGCAGGTGCTGGGCAGCGGCCACGGCGCGATCCAGCACAACATCGTCCTCGGCTATGACGGGGTCATTCTGGCGGCCCTGCTGGCCGCCAAGGTCATCGCCTCGTCCATCTCCCTCGGCGCGGGCTTCCGCGGTGGACTGTTCAGCTCTTCGCTGTTCCTGGGCAGCCTGTACGGCAGCCTCTTCGTGAAGATCGCCGGCTGGCTGCTGCCCGACGTGGGCATCCATTATACCGCCTTCATCCTGGTCGGGATGGGATCGGTCGCCGCCGCCATCGTCGGCGCCCCGCTCACCATGGTCATGCTGGTCCAGGAGGCCACCGCCGACTTTCCCGTCACCCTCGGCGTGCTCACCAGCGTGGCGGTCGCGACGATGATCGTGCGCCGGATGTTCGGCCATTCCTTCGCCACCTGGCGCTTCCACCTGCGCGGCCTGCCCATCCACGGCGCGCACGACATCGGCTGGATCGAGAACCTGACGGTGGGACGGATGATGCGCCGCGACGCCAAGAGCGTTCCCGCCTCCATGAGCCTGGCCGAGTTGCGCCGCATGTTTCCGCTCGGCAGCGCCAAGCAGGTGTTCGTGTTCGACGAACGCGGGGCCTATGCCGGCATCGTCACGCTTTCCACCGTGCATGATCCGACCCTGCAGGAGGACATGGAGCAGCGTACCGCCGGCGACCTCGCCCGGGCGGCGGATGCCGTCCTGCTGCCGGGGCAGAACGTGCGCAGTGCCCTCAAGCTCTTCACCGACACGGAGGAGGAGAGCCTTCCGGTCGTGGAGAGCGCGACGACGAAGCGGCTGCTCGGCTATCTGACGGAAGCCTACGCGCTGCGCCGCTACAACCAGGAACTCGAACGCAAGCGTGCGGAGGAATTGGGGGAACGACACCTCTTCGGCTGATCGGCCGCGGATTCTCCACCACCCTGTTCTTCTGCCACATCCCCCCTCTCCGAACGCGCGAAACCGTCCCCATCGACGGTGGATTTATGCTCGTGCCCATACCGGCGTCCACCGGCCTTCGGCAACCCTGACAGCAGTGGGAGGTTGGCATGAGTATGATAAGGCGCAGCTCCGCCGAGTTTCTCGGGACATTCTGGCTGGTCTTCGGCGGCTGCGGCAGCGCCGTGCTCGCCGCCGCCTTTCCGCAGGTCGGGATCGGACTGCTCGGCGTCTCCCTCGCCTTCGGCCTCACCGTCCTGACCATGGCCTATTCCATCGGCCACATCTCCGGCTGCCACCTGAACCCGGCGGTGACCGTCGGGCTGTGGGCCGGCGGGCGGTTCCCGGCTAAGGACATCCTGCCCTACGTGCTGGCCCAGCTGGTCGGAGCCTTCGCGGCGGCCCTGGTCCTGTATGTCATCGCCACCGGAAAGGCCGACTACAGCCTGGCCGTCAACGGGCTCGCGGCCAACGGGTACGAGGCGCATTCGCCCGGCCAGTACAGCATCACCTCGGCTCTGGTGATCGAGGTGGTGCTGACCTTCTTCTTCGTGCTGGTGATCCTGGGCTCCACCGACCGGCGGGCGCCGGCCGGCTTCGCGCCGCTGGCCATCGGCATGACGCTCATCCTCATCCACCTGATCAGCATCCCGGTCACCAACACCTCGGTGAACCCGGCGCGCAGCACCGGTCCGGCGCTGGTGGTCGGCGGATGGGCGCTGCAACAGCTCTGGCTGTTCTGGATCGCCCCGCTGGCCGGTGGGCTGGCGGGCGGACTGGCCTACCGCGCGCTTGCCGAGGAGGAGGCAGCGAAGCCCGCCATCACCGGGCAGGCGAAAAGCTCCACCTGATCCGGGAACGGCTTCCATATCCGGTCGAGGGGACCGGCTCGTAAAGGGCCGGTCCCGCATGGCCCGCAGATGTCGCAACGCCCCGCCGCCGTCCACTGTTATTCAGGCAGGACAGACGGCGCAGAAGGCGTATCCATGCGGCAGTTCGACCCCGATTCCAATCCGATGACCGAGGCCGATTACGGCATCGTGCTGGGCCTGTTCATCGGCATCTATCTCGGCCTCCTGGTGGTGTCGGCGCTGCCCTTGTTGGCCTGACCCTTGTTGGCCTGACCCTCATGGCCCCTCCGGCAGCATCAGGCAGCGGTTGACCAGATTCATCAACTCGCTCTGGCGGCTGGTTCCGGTCTTGGCGAAGATGCTGCGCAGCTGGCTGCGCACGGTGCTGATCGCCACGCCGCGGCGGTCGCCGATCTCGGCCGGGGTCAGGTCGGCCAGCAGGTCGGCGACCAGGGCGGCCTCCACCGGCGTCAGGCCGAACAGTCCGCCCAGCCGCGCGCCCAGCCCCGGCGCCACGGCGGCCGGGTCGACGATGTAGACCGCCGCACGAATGCGGGCGCCGTCTCCTCCCCCGCCGCCGGCATCGCCGAACGGCCCCGCCGCCTCGGGCGACAGCGGCAGAACGGTCAGCAGATAAGGCGCCCGGCCGGACGGGCGCGACACCCGGAGGTCGGCCGCCTCGCCCCGGCGCGCCGCCGCGGTCCTGGCACCCGCCGACACCGCCGCCTCCAGCGCATGGGCAAGCCGACGCGCCTCGGCCCCCTGTTCGACCTGCAGGCGTCCCTGCCAAAGCCGAAGCCCGTCCCGCGCGTCGACCATCGCCTGTCCGGCCCGGTTCAGGCAGAGGATCCGCCCGGCGGCGTCGAGCAGAGCGACCCCCATCGGCAGGCGGTCGATCATCCGGCCGCTCCACAGGACGTCCTCCTCCCGGCCATCCTGGCGCGCCCACAGCCGCACGCGCAGCCGCATCGCCCGCTGAAGATGCGGAGCACAGCCCTGCAGAAGCCTGACCGTCTCGTCGGAAAAAGGCGGCCTGTCCGCCGGGCGGAACAGGCTCAGCACCGGCTGCATTAGCGTCAACTCGCCGCCATCGGACAGGGAAACGGAACACAACCGCCCCATTCCCTGCTCCTCCAGCATCTCATTGAAGATCATCGAACGGCGCAGTTCCGCCTCCGGCACCAACTCCTCTCCACGGCGAACCACGCACTGGTGCAGCAGGCCACGTGCCGCTGCCGCATTGGCCCAAAGGTCGCGATGGCGGAAATGGGTGGTATAATCGCCAAGCACCGCGTCCGAGATGTTGTGGCGCGCCCACAGCGCCATGGTCCGGGCATCCTGGTTGAGCGCCGCGGTGAACAGGAAGCCGTGCGTCGCATCGGTCAAGGCGCAGAGCCGTTCCAGGATGCCGCCCCAGCGCTCCGGAAAGGTCACGGTGTCGTAGATGTCCTCGATCAGGGAGTCCGCAGCCTGCGCCATGGGGGAAAGTCCTCCGCTTGTGGACAATTCCACGTAGGCAATCGCCCGCGCTCAAGACCAATCAGTTGTGTATGACCATCGGTCGAGTGTTTCGTCCGTCATGTGAAGGATGCGGCCGCTGGGATTTTCCTCAAAAGTCATCGGATCGCCCCCTGCCGGAAACAGGAGCCATCGAAGCGGAGCAAGGCCACCATGACGAACGACTGCGGAATGGAAGACGCCGCCCTGCCGGCGATCGGCGGGCCGGCCATGCGCAGGGACGGAAACCGGGGCGGGGACCGGGTGCGCTGGGCAC
The DNA here is from genome assembly GCF_003116065.1 of Azospirillum sp. TSO5. Classification (NCBI taxonomy): domain Bacteria; kingdom Pseudomonadati; phylum Pseudomonadota; class Alphaproteobacteria; order Rhodospirillales; family Azospirillaceae; genus Azospirillum; species Azospirillum sp. TSO5. The sequence continues at coordinate 26,795 of NZ_LGQY01000038.1, forward strand.
TGGTCGCCGACCACAGTCCGCTGCTGCGCGAGGGGCTGCGGCTTTATCTGGAAACGCTGGGGTGGCGGGTCGTGGCGGGCGGCACGATGGACGAAGGGCTGGCGCTGCTGGCGCGAGGCCACCTCGTTCCCGACCTGATCGTGGTGGGGGAGACGGATCCGGAGCGCCGGGAAGCTTGCGGGGCGTGGCCGTCGGCCGTCGACCGGCTGGCGGCGATGCGCGGTGCCGTACGCCCCGTCCTGTTGTCGATCGCCGCGGCGAACCATGACTTGACGGTCCGAGCCCGCGACCGCGGCTTCGAGGCCATCCACATCGACATGCCGCCGCTGAACCTCGAAGAGCTGCTGCTGGGCTGCGTCCGCCGGATCGAGCGGGGTGAGGTGCGGGGATGAGATGATGGCGTGCAATGAATATATATTTTCATGAAACCATATCATCTTATCGATGAGTGATCTGCTTTGTTGACGGGCATGAACTGGTTCTGTGACGAGATGCTGGGTCGGCTCGCCCGCCTGCTGCGGGCCGCCGGCCATGACACCGCCCTGGCGCCGGCCGGCACAGCCGACCGGACGCTGCTCGACCGGGCGCAGGCGGAAGGGCGCATCCTGTTGACCCGCGACCGCCGGCTGGCCGAGACCGCCGGCCGGCACGGATGCCTTCTGCGCGGCCAGTCGGTGGAAGAACAGGCCCGCTCGCTGACCGCCGCCTTTCCGGTCGATTGGCTGCAGGCCCCCTTCACCCGCTGCCTGATCGACAACTGCCTGCTGCACCCGGCGGCGCCGGACAGGCTGGCGGAGGTCCCGCCGGGCGCCCGCGGCCTGACCGCGCCTCTCGGCGCTTCCTTCGGCGGAAGTCCTTTGACGAGTTGCCCGTGCTGCGGGCGGCTCTATTGGCCGGGCAGTCATGTCCGCCGCCTGACCGGCACCCTCCGGCGGCTGGCGCAGGCCGGGAAGCCGCATCCGGGTTGAGCATCCGGATTGCTGTATCCGGGTTGACAACGGCGGCGCCTGGGCGGCTTTTCAACCAGACCGAACCGCAAGTTTGCCACCGCAAGAAAGACGGCCCGCCTTCATCATGCCCCCCTCTGTCATGCCCGACGAGTCACACCCGGCCCCGAACGCCAATCGCCGCAGAGCCGCCTTCTTCGACCGTGACGGCGTGCTGAACGAGGACATCGGCTTCGCCCATCGTCCCGACCAGATCACCTGGATGCCAGGGGCGAGGGAGGCGGTGAAGCGGCTGAACGATGCCGGCTTTCTGGTCTTCGTCGTCACCAACCAGGCCGGCGTCGCCCGCGGTCTCTACAGCGAGGAGCATGTGCGGACCCTGCATCGCTGGATGCAGCAGGAACTGCACGCCATCGGCGCCCATGTCGACGCCTTCTACCACTGCCCGCACCATCCCGAGCATGGCGAGCCGCCCTACCGGGCCGACTGCGCCTGCCGCAAGCCGGAGCCGGGGATGCTGCTGCAGGCGATGGCCGAGTGGCCGGTGGAGCCGAAGGGCAGCTTCCTGATCGGCGACCGCGACACCGACCTGCAGGCGGCGCAGCGGGCGGGCATCGAAGGCACGCTCTACCGCGGCGGCGACCTCGACGCCATCGTCGCCGGGATCGTCGCCGGAATCATGGCGCGCTCCACGGACGTCGGCTAGAACAGCCACCGCCACAGCAGGGCGCCCGCCGCCAGCCAGAGGGCGATCATGACCATGGCGGCGGCGACGCTGACCGGGCGGGCGGGTCGGCGCGCCGCGGCGGCCCGGTGTTCGGCCAGAAGCTCCGGCGGGATCAGGCGGACCACCAGCAGGATGCCGAGCGGCACGATCAGCAGATCGTCCAGATAGCCGAGCACCGGGATGAAATCGGGGATCAGGTCGATCGGGCTCAGCGCATAGGCCGCGACCGCCATCGCCAGGAGGCGGACAGGCCAGGGGGTGCGCGGGTCGCGCGCCGCCAGATAGACGGCCAGCACGTCGCGCTTGATCGCGCGCGCCCATGTGTTCGCCCTTGCCTTCGCGGATGTCTTCACGGATGCCATTGCCGCCGATCCTATCCTCCGGAGCGGATATTTCAACGCGCGGGACCGGGATGTCCGGGATCACCCGAACGGGAGGGGCGCTGTGCCGGTGGTCTTGGGGCAGGGCCGCCATGGGTAGTCGGCGATCCTTCGGAATAAACCTCCCGCGTCCTTTTTACCCCCCGCAATCAGTCGTAGGTTTTGTTGCCATTTCGAACAGTTTTCCAAGAAACGCCTTTGAACATCACCCGGAGGTTCCCATGCGGTTCCCGGTGCTCGACGGCTGGCGTGGCCTGTGCGCGTTATGCGTTGCCCTGTACCATTTGCACAGCATCGATCATTTCCACATGCTCGACTTCGTGCGTGGCAGCTATCTTTTTGTCGATTTCTTCTTTGTTTTGAGCGGCTTTGTCATCCTCCACGCCTATTCCGGCCGCATCGGCGGTGGGAAGTCGGCCGGGACCTTCCTGGTCCGGCGGTTCGGCCGGGTCTGGCCGCTGCATGCGGCGGTGCTGCTGGCCTTCGTGGCGCTGGAATGCGTGAAGGCGGTCTCCGGACCATCCGGCGGCCATGTTGGAACCGCCGCCTTCACCGGAACCTATGCCCCATCGGCCCTGGTCAGCAACCTCGCCCTGGTCCATGCGCTGGGGGTGGAGGATCAATGGACCTGGAACATTCCGAGCTGGTCGATCAGCGCGGAGTTCTTCGTCTACATCACCTTCGCCCTCCTCTGCCTGACGGTGCGGCGGCCCAGCGTGCTGGCCGTGGCGATGGTCACGCTCGCAGTCGCCGGTGCCCTGGTGGTGATGCGTTTTTCCGCCAACCACATCGACACCAGCATCGATTACGGCTATTTCCGCTGCCTCTACGGCTTCTTCACCGGCTGCCTCGTCTACCGGCTGTATCAGGCTGCCGGCGGCCGGCGCCCCGATAAAGCCGTGTCCCGGCTTGCCGGCGGGCTGGCCGAGGTGGGGGCGCTGCTGGCGGTGGTGGCCTTCGTCTCGGCCGCGGGGGGCAACGCCCTGTCGCTAACGGCGCCGCTCCTGTTCGGGCTGGTGGTGTGGGTGTTCGCCTTCGAAGCCGGGCCGGTCTCCCGCCTGCTGGCGACCTCGCCCTTCCAGCGGCTGGGCGCCTGGTCCTACTCGATCTACATGGTGCATGCCCTGCTGATCGCCGTGCTGCAGAAAGGCACGACGGTGATGCAGGGGGTCCTCGGCCGGCCGCTGTTCGTCGAGCGCGAGGTGGAGGGCGGCAGCGACCGGCTGCTCTCCTTCGGCGACGCCTGGGTGATGGATCTGGTGAGCGGCGGCTATCTGCTGACGGTGATCGCCCTGTCGGCCCTGACCTACCGCTTCATCGAGCTGCCGGGGCAGGCGATGGTCAACGGCCTGCCGGTCAAGTCGCGCAAAGCCGCGCCGGCCAACCCACCAATGGTCGAGGCGGCCTGAACGCCGCCCCCGGCCATCACCCCTGGCCGTCATCCGGGACGCATCGGACCCGTCAATGCCGGGCGAAGACCTGCGGTCCGCCGGCGGCGCCGAACAGCATGACCTGATAGGGCTGGCCGACGCCCATGTCCATGCCGGGGGCGTCCTGCGGCATGCCGGGGACCGCCAGCCCGCGAGCCTGCGGCCGTTCGGCCAGAAGCCGCCGCACGTCGTCGGCCGGCACATGGCCCTCCAGAACATAGCCGCCGACCCGCGCCGTGTGGCAGGAGGCGAGGTCGTCCGGCACGCCGGCCATGCGCTTCACCGGGGTCACGTCGTCGACGGTGTGGACGGTGACCTCGAAACCGGCGGCGCGCATGTGCCGCACCCAGCCCTCGCAGCATTCGCAGCTCGCGGCCTTCCAGACCTCCACCGCCGGACCGCCGGCGGGAACGGCGGCGCGGACCATGCTCGGCAGCCCCATCGCCCCCAGGCCAAGCGCCAGAACGGCCATCGCCGTCCCCCGCATCATCGTCCGCCGCGTCATGCTCATAGAACTTCTCCTAGCGAAATCAATGCCTTGTTCCGGTCTCTCACAGGCGGACGGACAGAAGGCGCAGGGCGTTGGCGGTGACCAGCACGGTGGCGCCGGTGTCCGCCAGGATCGCGGGCCACAGCCCGGTGACGCCCAACACGGTGGTGAGCAGGAAGACAGCCTTCAAGCCCAAAGCCAATGCGATGTTTTGCCGTATGTTGGCCATGGTGCGGCGTGACAACGCCACCATCGCCGCCACGTCGCCGACCCGGCCGTGCAGGATGGCGGCGTCGGCCGTCTCCAGCGCCACGTCGGTGCCGCCGCCCATCGCGATGCCGACATCGGCGGCGGCGAGCGCCGGGGCGTCGTTGATGCCGTCGCCGACCTTCGCCACCCGCTGCCCATCGGCCTGGAGGCTGCGGACGATGCGCAGCTTGTCCTCCGGCAGCAGTTCGGCATGTGCCGTCATGCCCAACGCTCCGGCGACCGCCCCGGCGGTCCGGGCATTGTCGCCGGTCACCATCAGCGAGCGGATGCCGGCGCGGTCCAGCGCCGCGATCCCGCTGTGGGCGTCGGGGCGCGGCTCGTCGCGCATGGCGATCAGCCCGGCGGCGATGCCGTCCACCAGCAGGACGGAGACCGTCTTGCCCATCCCGGCGAAGGCCCCGGCCTGCTCCGCCTGCGCAGACCTCAGGGCCGATGCGGCGGCCTGGGGCGACAGCAGCGCCACCTCGCGGCCGTCCACCCGGCCGTTCAGGCCGGCGCCGGGAAGCGCCGTCACCTCGCCGGCCGCGGGCGGGGCGATGCCGCGTTTGGCCGCCGCGGCCAGGATGGCGCGGGCCAGCGGGTGGCTCGACCCGGCTTCCAGCGCCGCGGCGTCGGCCAGCAACTCCGCCTCGCTGCCGCCGAAAGGAATCAGGTCGGTGACGCGAGGCCTGCCTTCCGTCAGGGTGCCGGTCTTGTCGAAGGCGACGGTGGTGATGCGGCCCAACGCCTCCAGCACCGCGCCGCCCTTCAGCAGCAGCCCGCGCCGGGCGCCGTTCGACAGGCCGGCGGCGATGGCCGCCGGGGTGGAGATCACCAGCGCGCAAGGGCAGCCGATCAGCAGCACCGCCAGAGCGCGGTAGATCCACTCCGTCCAGCCGCCGCCGAAGGCCAGCGGCGGCACCAGGGCGACCAGCGCCGCCACGCCGACGATGCCCGGCGTGTAGAAGCGGGCGAAGCGGTCGATCAGCCGCTCGGTCGGGGCCTTGCTCGCCTGGGCCTCCTCCACCAGCCGGACGATGCGGGCGATGGTGTTGTCGCGCGCCGCGGCGGTGACGCGGACGCGCAGCGCGCCGTCGGCGTTGATGGTGCCGGCGAAGACCGCATCGCCCTCGCTCTTGGGTTTCGGCACGCTTTCGCCGGTGACGGGGGATTCGTCGACGGCGCTGCGGCCGGACAGCACGACGCCGTCGGCCGCCACCCGGTCGCCCGGCCGCACCAAAATGACGGAGCCGACGGCCAGCCCGGCGGCGGGGACGGCCTGCGGGGCGGCGCCGTCCTGCTCCAGCAACGCCGTGTCGGGGACGAGCGCGGTCAGGCCGCGGATGCCGGCCCGCGCCCGGCCGGCCGCCACCCCTTCCAGCAGTTCGCCGATCAGGAAGAGGACCAGGACCGTCGCCGCCTCCTCCACCGCGCCGATCAGCAGTGCGCCGACGGCGGCGACCGTCATCAGCATCTCGATGGAGAAGGGGGTTCCGGCCCGTGCCGCCGACAGGGCGCGGCGCGCCACTGGAACCAGCCCGACCATCAGCGCCAGCGGGAAGGCCCAGGGCTCCGTCGCCGGCACCAGCAGGCCGAGCACCGTCGCGGCGGCCAGGGCCGCACCGGCCGTCATGGTCAGCCGGGCCTTGCCCCCGCGCCACCAGGGCGCCTCATCCGCATCGCCGTGGGAATGGGAGTGCGCATGGTCGGCACCGCCGCAGCAGCCCCCGCCACAGGCCGCCGCCGGGCCGTCCGCGACCGGATCGGCGGGGGGGGCGCCATAGCCG
>NZ_LGQY01000129.1:0-31802 GCF_003116065.1 Azospirillum sp. TSO5
CGGCCATACATCAGGTCGGTGCCGCCGCCGCCGAAGATGGTGTCGTTGCCGTCGCCGGCCTCCAGCGTGTCGTTGCCGGCCCCGCCATACTCGACGTCGTTGCCGCCATGGCCCCAGAACCACACGGCGCTGTCGCCGGCGGTCAGGCTGTCGGCATGCTCCGACCCGACCCAGCGCTGGATGTTGACGAAGGTGTCGCCGGCCGCCTCGCCGGTGTTGTTGGCGCCGTTGGTCAGGTCCAGGGTGAGGCCGGTGGTGGCGTTCTCGTAGGTGACGATGTTGAAGCCGCTGCCGCCGACATAATGGTCGGCGCCCAGCCCGCCATTCATGGTGTCGCCGGCCGACTGGCCGCTGTTGCCGCCGCCGACCAGCGTGTCGTCGCCCAAGCCGCCGATCAGGCTGTCGTTGCCGGTGCCGCCGGTGATGCTGTCGTTGCCGGCCAGCCCGTTGATGGTGTTGCCGCCATTGTCGCCGATCAGCGTGTCGTTGCCGCTGGTCGCCGTGCCGCTGTAGGCCAGAGTGTGCGGCCAGGCCTCCGCCCCCGCGAACGGGCGGGCGGCCAGGATCGGGCCGGTCACCACGTCGAGATCCCACGAACCGCCCTGGTCGGCATGGCCGACCGGATGGCTGGCGGCGGCGACGCGGGCGCCGGTGACGGCGGCCAGACGCTCGACAAAGCGGCGGCCGTTGCTGCCGGCGCCGACGTCGCAGGCGTGGATCAGGATCTCGCAGCCGGTCGCATCGGGCCAGCGGCGGTCGAACAGGGCGCTGGTGTCGAGCGGCATCGCCCCCAGCTTCACCACGCCCGGCGCGCCATGGGCGATCAGGTGGACCGCGGTGGAACCCGTCGCCGATGCCGTTTCCAGCGCCTCGGCAAGCAGGGCGACGGCGTCCTCGTCGGCGGCGACCCGGACCACCGTCATGTCCGGCGCGTGGCGGCCGATCAGCGCATCGATGTCGGACAGACCGGCGTCGGCAAGAATGATCCCGTGCATGAAAACCCCTTTCTGGGGAGTTGTTGGAAATCGTTTTGCTCGTCTGTGATGTACGGGATCATGTCCACAGAACAACGTCCAATAAGCCGATCATTCCTTGGGAAGCATCAGCCCCGGCCGGGCGACCTTTTTCTCTCCGGAAGCGCAAGCAGTACAGTTGCTATCGATTTCGACGCCATCCGGCTGGCTCAGCCTGTTGCGGCGGCTTGCCACTCTTTTTCCCAAATTGGGGTGTCTCCCGCTCAATTACCTCCAATTAGGGATTAGCACAGGGCCGATCGCGCATAAAAAATGGGCCACCGGGAAGATCCCGATGGCCCAGTCCAGGAGAGAAGTCGTTCAGGAGGGCCTAAACCCGCTCCGTCTCAATGCATCAGCATGCGCGGCAGCCACAGTGAGAAGGCCGGGACATAGGTGACCAGCAGAAGCGCCACGAAGAGCGCCCCGTAGAAGGGCGTGATGGAGCGCATCACCTCGCCCACCGACACGCCGCCGATGGCGCAGCCGATGAACTGGGTGGTGCCGACCGGCGGGGTGTTCAGGCCAAGGGCGCAGTTGATCAGCATGACGATGCCGAACTGCACCGGGTCCATCCCGTACTGCATGGCGATCGGCAGGAAGATCGGCGTGCAGATCAGGATGGTGCTGGCCATGTCCATGAAGGTGCCCAGCAGGAACAGGATGATGTTGATCAGCAGGAAGATCATCAGCGGATTGGTCGACACGCCGGCCAGAAGCTCGCCGGTCATGTCCGCCACCTCATAGAGCCCCATGAGGTACTGGAACATCGTCGACACGCCGATCAGCAGCAGCACCACGCCGGTGGTCTTCACCGTCTTGGCGGCGGCGGCCAGGAACTTCTCCCAGCTGAGCGTGCGATAGACGAAGGTGGTGAGCAGCAGCGCGTAGATCACGGCCACCGAAGCGGACTCGGTCGCGGTGAACACGCCGGTGGTGATGCCCGCCAGGATGATGACGACGATCAGCAGGCCAGGCAGTGCCGCGGCGAAGGAGTGCAGCAGGATGTCCCAGCCGGGGAATTCCCCCTTCGGATAGCCGCGCCTGACCGCGACGAAATAGGCGGCACCCAGGTTGCAGACCATCAGCAGAGCCGCCGGCATCAACCCCGCGGCGATCAGCGATCCGATGGACGCCTTTCCGCCGGCGGCCAGCGCATAGATGATCATGTTGTGGCTGGTCGGCATCAGCGCGCCGACGAGTGCGGCATGGGTGGTGACGTTGACCGCATAGTCGGCGTGGTAGCCTTCCCGCTTCATCATCGGGATCATCACGGCACCCATGGCCGACACGTCGGCGACCGGCGAGCCGGCGACGCCGCCGAACAGCGTGCAGGCGACGACGTTGGACATGCCCAGGCCACCGCGGATATGGCCGACCATGCTCTTGGCCGCGGCGACGATCTTGTCGGCGACGCCGCCGTGCAGCATCAACTCGCCGCTGAAGACGAAGAAGGGAATGGCAAGGAACGAGAAGACGTTCATGCCCGACATCATCTGCTGGAAGACGACCGCGACGGGCAGGCCTTCATAGAGGATGGTGCAGAGTGCCGACAGTCCGATGGCGAAGGCGACCGGAATGCCGAGGATGAGGAAGCCGAAGAAGGTGATCGACAGGAGGGTCAGTTCCATGACGGCTTAACCTCCTCGCCGCGCACGATGGCGACGACATGCTCGATGGAAAACAGCACGATCAGCACGCCCGACAGCACCAGAGGCACATAGCGGAAGGCTTCGGAGATGTGCAGGTTGGGAATGGTGTAATGGGCCACCGAACTGCCGAGCACCCAGCCATTGTAGGCCATGCAGGCGCCGAAGATGCCGACCAGCGTGTAGATCAGCATGTCCATCTTGCGGCGCGCATTGTCCGACAGCATCACCAGCAGCGACTCCAGCCCGATATGCCCGGCGTCGCGGACGCCGACGGCGGCGCCGATCAGCGTGACGTAAAGCACCAGCAGGATCGCCATGCTTTCCGCCCAGGTCGGTGAGTTGTTCAGCACATAGCGGCCGAACACCTGATAAAAGACGACGCCGACGATCATCATCAGGCCGAGGATGGCGACATACATGCCGGTCCTGGCCAGCGTCGCGTTCATCCGGGTCAGCCAGCCGCCGCTATATGGCGGACTGACGTCCATTGCCTGCAGCTCGATATCCATGCCGCTGCTCCCCTGGCGAGGCGCGGCCCGTCCTCCCTGGGACGAAGCCGCGCGTCACCCCTTCTTTAACGTTACCGGACGGTCGTTACTTGGTTTCCTGGACGCGCTGGACGAGGCTCTGCAGCTTCGGCGTGTTCGCGAACTGGGCGTAGACCGGCTTCATCGCGTCGATGAATTCCTGCTTGTTCGTCACCTCGACGATCTGGGCGCCGGCCTGGGTGACGATCTCCTTGGACTTCAGCTCGCGCTCGTCCCACAGCTTGCGCATGTAGGGCACCGAGTCCTTGGCGGCCTTGCGGATCAGGGCCTGATCGTCCTTCGACAGGCGGTCCCAGGCGATCTTGGAGAAGACCAGCACTTCCGGCGCCATCGCGTGTTCGGTCAGGGTGAAGTACTTGGCCGCCTCGAAGTGGCGCGAGGATTCATAGGACGGATAGTTGTTCTCGGCGGCATCGACGATGCCGGTCTTCAGCGCGGTGTAGACCTCGCCGAAGGGCATCGGCGTGGCGTTGGCGCCCAGCGCCTGGATCATGGCGACGAACAGGTCCGACTGCTGGACGCGGATCTTGGCGCCCTTCATGTCGGCCAGCGTCTTGTAGGGCTTGGCGGCCGAATACATGCTGCGCGAGCCGCTGTCGTAGAAGGCCAGACCGATCATGCCCTGGCTTTCCATCGCCGCCAGGATTTCATCACCGATCGGGCCGTCCAGGACACGGCGCATGTGGCCGGTGTCGCGGAAGATGAACGGCAGCGCGGTGACCATCGTCTCCGGCACCACGTTGTTCAGCGGCGCCACGTTGATGCGCATCATCTCCAGCGCACCGATCTTCAGCTGCTCGATGGTGTCCTTCTCGGTCCCCAGGGCGCCGTTCGGAAACACCTTGACGCCCAGCTTGCCGTTGCTGCGCTCGGCCACCAGCTTGCCGACATAGCGCACCGCCTCGACGGTGGGGTAGTCGGTCGGGTGGATGTCGGCGGATCGGAAGTCACGCGCATCGGCCGGCGCCGACAGCATCGGGGCGGCCAGGATGCCGCAGATCGCACAGGCGGTCAGCATTGCAGTGCGGATCGAAGTCAGACCAAACTTCATTAGGATCTCCTCCTGATTACGGAGCCGGAGCCTTACGCGATCCGGCCTCTCTTGTTCTGGTGTTTGCGGTTTACCTGGTGGGCGGCGGGCCGCCCGCACGTGACTGGACGAATTGGGGACCGGCGGCAGGTGGAGCATGGGTGAGAGGCCATTGCGACGCCTGGCTTTCGCAGCGCTGCGACCGGATCGTGCGACCGGGAAGTCGCAACTGGCCGCCGCCGGCCCTGCCCTCGCCCCCATTCATATCCAGCCACCGCTTGGCTGCGGCGCCCCGTTCTTGTTTCTTAGGATATTAGTATATCAATCTGCGCGCAACCCTGAAAGTTCAAAGAGGCAACTACCGTTTGGACATTAATCAGAATCGGATTGGCGCGGAGAGGGACAAAGTGACCGCAGGAGCGGGTTTCAGCCAGATCACAAATCCTCGCGAGGGGGCGAGTGCGACATTCAGCCCCAGCGCTCTCCACGCCCCTCCCCCGCGTCCCTCCCCCGCGGCCGCTGGAAAGCGGCAGCCGGCCGCCCTGGCCGATCAGGCGTGGCCGTTCACCAGGGGCCACACCTCGATGGCGCCGCGGTAGATCATGTGCAGAGCGACGTAGAGGATGATGGAGAGGCCGACATAGGCCAGCCAGCGGTGCTTGTGCAGGACGCGGGCGATGACGCTGGCGGCAAGCCCCATCAGGGCGATGGACAGCGTCAGGCCGATGACCAGCACCCCCAGATGCTCGCGCGCTGCACCTGCGACGGCCAGAACATTGTCGAGCGACATCGACACGTCGGCGATCACGATCTGCCAGACCGCCTGACCGAGGGTCTTGCGCGGCCCGGCGGCTTCGGCGCCGCCATCGTCTTCCAGCGCCTCGACCGCCTCGTCCTCCTCGTGCGACTGGCGCAGTTCGCGCCACATCTTCCAGCAGACCCACAGCAGCAGCACACCGCCGGCCAGCAGCAGCCCGATGATCTGGAGAAGCTGGGTGGTGACGGCCGCGAAGGCGATGCGCAGAACGGTGGCCGCCAGGATGCCGATCAGGATCGCCTTGCCGCGATGCTCCCGTGGCAATCCGGCGGCGGCCAGACCGATGACGATGGCATTGTCGCCGGCCAGCACCAGATCGATCATGATGACCTGGAGCAGCGCAAAGAGCGCCTCTGTGGTGAATAATTCCGTCATTTGAGCGGAAATCCTCGCATCACGATGAATGTGCGAGGAGAAGCCGCGCGAAGTCCGTGCCGACCGGTCGGGTCACGCCGAGACCATCGGACGGGAGGCGCCGGTCAGGGGCACGGGGCGCGGGCCGCTCCTTGTCTTCCCAGTCCGACATCGCAACCGGTGACGGTTGCCAGAGGGGCCCGGCCTGGTTCTGGCGCTTTACGCCAAAGTGGTGGATTCCGCAAGGCCGCGCTTGCGACCCCTGGAATCGCTGGGAGGAGTGGCGATCAGGGAGTGCCGACCTCCACGATTCTGCCGCTGCCTGCGGCCTCCAGCAGCGCCTCGATCAGCCGGTGGACCTTCAGCGCCTCGCGCCCGTCCACCCGCGGCCGGCGCCCCTGGTCGAGCGCGTCGAGGAAGTCGGACAGCACGGCGCGGTGGTGCTGGTGGGAAAAGGCCATCGGGTCGGCCCCGCCGCCCAGCGTGGCGCCGTCCTGCCCCTCGACGATGCGCTCGCCGGTGACCAGTTGCACCTCCAGCCGATCGCCGGCCAGCACCGCAGACCCTTCGGTCCCGGCGATCTCGATCCGCTCCGGATAGCCGGGATAGGCGGCGGTCGTCGCATCGACGGTCGCCAGCAGGCCGTTGCCGTAGCGGAGCGCGGCGGCGACCACATCCTCTGTGTCCATGCCCGTGTCCATACCCATTTCCGGGCTGCGCAAGACGCTCGTCGCGGCAAATCCCGCGACCTGATCCGGCAGGCCGAGCAGGCTGACGAAGGCGTCCAGCGTGTGGATCGCCTGGGTCAGCAGCACGCCGCCGCCGTCGCGCGCCTTCTTGCCGCGGCCGGGCTGGGCGTAATAGGCGGCGTCGCGCCACCAGCGCACCGAAACCGCCGCCGTCAGCGGCCGGCCCAGCACGCCGTCGCGCATCAACCCGGCCAGCCGCTCCACCGATGCCCGGAAGCGGTGCTGCAGCATGACACCCAACGTCAGCCCGGCGGTTTCCATCGCGGCGACCACCGCCCGCGCGCCCTCAGGCGTGGCGTCCAGCGGCTTTTCCAGCAGCACATGCTTGCCGGCGGCGGCGCAGCGCGCCACCAGATCGGCATGGGTGTCGGGCGGAGTCAGCAGCAGGACGGCCGACAGCGCCGGGTCCTCCAGCAGCGCCTCCAACCGGTCGACCACCGGCAGGCCGTGGCGGGCGGCGAAGGCGGCGCGACGCTCGGCCGAGGGGCTGAAGCAGCCCGCCACCTCCACCCGGTCGGCCAGATCGATCAGGCTCTGCGCATGCGGGGCCGAGGCCATGCCCAGTCCGATGACGCCGACGCGGCGGCGGGCTTCGTTCGTCATCAGGGTGCTCCATCGGGAAGGGCGGCCCCGTCGGTCAGGCTGCCGGAGAAATAGAGCGGGGCGGCGTTGCGCACGTCGTCCACCGTGATCTGCAGATTGTCCAGATGCCGGATCAGGCTCTGTTCGGCCCGATCGGGGTCGTGGCCGGCGATGGCCTCGACGATGGCCTCATGCTCGGCGATCACCGTGCGCATGCGGCCGGGGACCGGCAGGGTCAGGCGGCGACAGCGGTCGAGCTGGACCTTCGCCTGCTGGATGATGCCCCAGAAGCCGGGGTAGCCCGCCATCTCGGTGATCTGGGCGTGGAAGGCCTCGTCGGCCTGATGGAAGCCGTCGGCGTCGCCTTCCGCATCGACTTCGCGCTGCTGTTCCAGGCAGGCGTGCAATGCTGCGATCTGGCTGCGAGTGGCGCGTTCGGCGGCGAAGCGCACGGTCGCCCGCTCCAGCACCTTGCGGATCACGCCGGCTTCCGGCAGGGCGCCCAGTGGAATGCGGGCGACGAAGGTGCCGGACTGCGGAAAAATCTCGATCAGCCCTTCGTCGGCCAGCCGCAGCACCGCCTCGCGCACCGGCGTGCGGCTGACGCCATAGGCCTCGGCGATCTGCTTCTCGGCGATGGGTTCGCCCGGCTTGCGCTTCAGCGACACGATCTCCGCCCGCAGGTCACGGTGGATGGCGTCGGCGGCGGTCGGACCGCGCCGCATGTCCCGGCGTGCCGGCGGGCGGCTCAAGAGCGGAGCGGCCTTGGCCGACAGGGTCGGCGTCGTTGATGGCGGGGGGACCGCAATGGAACCGGTTTTGGCCGGCGGGTTGCCCGATGGCATGGCGTCCAGCCTCCTCAGAAGCACATGCCTCAGAATACTAATATATTAGCTGGAACGGCAAGCAGTTTCGCTCGTGATGCGTCCGCCCATGGGTGTGACAAAGGCGCCCTCACTCCCGCCACGGCTGTGAAGAAGTGAAATGACAGAGCATAAGTACCAAAATTAGCTTCTCGGCCGTCATCCCCGCGAAGGCGGGGATCCAGAGTTTCCAGTGCAATGGCTTGCAAAGTCTGGATTCCCGCCTTCGCGGGAATGACGGTCGAAATCGTAATGTTTCGATTACGGTTTGAGCCAACGTCAGTGCATTGATGCCGCGCCAAAACCCATAACCGGTACGGATAGCCCCTACAGCCCCGCCGCCAGCCTCGTCCCCTGGGCGATGGCGCGCTTGGCGTCCAGTTCGGCCGCGACGTCGGCGCCGCCGATCAGGTGGACGGCGATGCCGGCGGCCTCCAGCGGGGCGTGCAGCTCACGCAGCGGTTCCTGCCCGGTGCACAGAACGATGGTATCGACCGCCAGCGTCTGCACCTTCTCGCGCTTTTCGCCGAAGCTGACGGTCAGCCCCTCGTCGTCGATGCGCTCGTAGTTCACGCCGGACAGCGCCTTGATGGTCTTCATCTTCAGCTGTGCCCGGTGGATCCAGCCGGTGGTCTTGCCCAGGCCGGCGCCGGGCTTGGTCGCCTTGCGCTGGAGCAGCACGATCTCGCGGACCGGCGGCGTCAGGTGGGGGCGGATGCCGGCGACGCCGCCGCGCGCCTCGGCCGGGTCGGCCACCCCCCATTCGGCGCGCCACAGCGCCGGGTCGAGGCTGGGCGACGGTTCCTCCTGCGCCAGGAACTCGGCAAGGTCGAAGCCGATGCCGCCGGCCCCCACCACCGCGACACGCTGGCCAACCGGCTTGGCGCCGCGCAGCACGTCGACATAGGTCAGCACCTTGGGATGGTCCTGGCCGGGGATCTTCGGGTCGCGCGGAACCACCCCGGTCGCCAGCACCACCTCGTCGAAGCCGGCCCCAGTCAGGTCCTCGGCCGTCACCCGCCGCCCCAGATGCAACGCCACGCCCGTCTCCGCCAGCCGGTTGCGGAAATAGCGCAGGGTTTCAAAGAACTCCTCCTTGCCGGGAATCAGCTTGGCCATGTTGAACTGGCCGCCGATCTCCTCGGCCGCGTCGAACAGATGCACCTCATGCCCGCGCTCCGCCGCCGTGGTGGCACAGGCCAATCCGGCCGGGCCGGCACCGACCACGGCGACGCGCTTGCGCTTCACGGCGGGGGCGATCACCAGTTCCGTCTCGTGGCAGGCGCGCGGGTTGACCAGACAGCTGGCCGTCTTACCGGAGAAGATGTGATCCAGACAGGCCTGATTGCAGGCGATGCAGGTGTTGATCGCCTCCGGCCGGCCGGCCGCCGCCTTGGCGACGAAGTCCGGATCGGCCAGGAAGGGCCGCGCCATCGACACCATGTCGGCCAGCCCCTCGCCGATCACCGCGTCGCCGACCTCGGGCGTGTTGATGCGGTTGGTGGTGCAGAGCGGGATCGAAACCGCACCCTTCAGCTTGCCCGTCACCCAGGCGAAGTTGGCACGCGGCACGCTGGTGGCGATGGTCGGCACCCGCGCCTCGTGCCAGCCGATGCCGGTGTTGATGATGGTGGCGCCGGCCCGCTCGATGGCCTGGGCAAGCTGCACCACCTCCTCCCACGTGCTGCCGTCGGGGATCAGGTCCAGCATCGACAGGCGGTAGATGATGATGAAGTCGCGCCCGACCGCCTCGCGCATGCGCGACACGATCTCCACCGGGAAGCGCATGCGGTTCTCGTAAGGCCCGCCCCATTTGTCGGTGCGCTGGTTGGTGTGGGTCACCAGGAACTGGTTGATCAGGTAGCCTTCCGACCCCATCACCTCCACCCCATCATAGCCGGCCTCGCGCGCCAGTTCGGCGCAGCGGACATAGGCGCGGATCTGGCGCTCCACACCCCGCGCGGTCAGGGCACGTGGGGTAAAGGGGGTGATCGGCGACTTGATGCGCGATGGCGCCACCGACAGCGGGCTGTAGGCATAGCGGCCGGCATGCAGGATCTGCAGCGCGATCTTGCCGCCTTCGGCATGCACCGCGTCGGTGATGACCCGGTGCGCCCGCGCCGCCCCATGCCGCGCCAGGGTGGAGCCGAAGGGTGACAGCCACCCCTCCACATTCGGCGAGAAGCCGCCGGTCACCATCAGCCCGACCCCGCCGCGCGCCCGCTCGGCGAAATAGGCGGCCAGCCGTGGGAAATGGCGGCGCCGATCCTCCAGCCCGGTGTGCATCGACCCCATCAGCACCCGGTTCTTCAGCACCGTGAAGCCGAGATCGAGCGGGGCCAGCAGATGCGGGTAGGGCTGGGAGCCGGGCATGGTCTCGGGCTGGGTCACGGGACACTTCCTCCGGTTATGGAACCCGCGCTTCTTGCGGCGCTGGGCAGACGGATAATTGGTGCCGCAAAGCCTAGTTCAGGTTGACGTAAGCGTCAACTGAGTTCCGCGACCGCCGCCAGCGCCCTCTGAGGCCCGATCGTTCGCACACCCCGCTTTCCGCTGTGTGAAAAAGCCGTTCGGCGAACTGGCTCAAGGACCTGCGCGGCGGTCAAGCTCCCATCCCAAGGGCCGCCCCTCCATCCGCGGCGGCCAATTCGCGTAACCGGGAGTTCGGTCATGGTGCAATTCGCCGCCAACCTGACGATGCTCTACAACGAGCGTCCCTTTCTCGACCGATTCGCCGCGGCGGCCGATGCCGGCTTCCGTGGGGTCGAGTACCTGTTTCCCTATGATTTCCCCGCCGACGCGCTGGCCGAGAAGCTGCGCCGGCATGGGCTGACCCAGGTCCTGCACAATCTGCCCGCTGGCAACTGGGGCGGCGGGGAGCGCGGCATCGCCATCATGCCCGACCGCGTGCAGGAATTCCGCGACGGCGTCGCCCGTGCCATCGACTATGCCGGCACGCTGGGCTGCAAACAGGTCAACTGCCTCGTCGGCATCCTGCCCCAAGGGAACGCCGGGGGTGGCGACGCCGCCGCGGCCGAAAGCACGCTGGTCGGCAACCTCGCCTATGCCGCCGACGCGCTGGCCGGCGCCGGGATCAAGCTGCTGGTCGAGCCGATCAACACCCGCGACATCCCCGGCTTCTACCTGACCCGCACGAAGCAGGCGCTGGACCTGATCGACAAGGTCGGCTCCAACAATCTGTACGTGCAGTACGACATCTACCACATGCAGATCATGGAAGGCGATCTGGCCCGCACGATCGAGGCCAATCTTGCCCGCATCGCCCATGTCCAGCTGGCCGACAACCCCGGCCGCAATGAGCCCGGCACCGGCGAGATCAATTATCCCTTCCTGTTCAAGCATCTGGACGCCATCGGCTACAGCGGCTGGGTCGGCTGCGAATACAAGCCGAAGACGACGACGGACGAGGGGCTCGGCTGGTTCGCCCCCTACAAGACCGAACCGGCGCACGTCTGAGACGCCCCCAAAATCACGCGAGAAAGGACCACAGTCATGAAGGTCGGATTCATCGGTCTCGGCATCATGGGCACCCCGATGGCGGGGCACCTGCTGGACGCCGGTCACACGCTCTATGTCCACGACATCAAGCCGGTCCCGGCCGAGTTGACGTCCAAGGGCGCCATCCCCTGCCCGAGCGGCGCGGAGGTCGCGGCGGCGACCGAGGTCATCATCACCATGGTGCCTGACACCCCCCATGTCGGCGCCGCCCTGTTCGGCGAGAACGGCGTCGCCGCCGGCCTGTCGTCGGGCAAGATCGTGGTGGACATGTCCTCCATCTCGCCGATCGAGACCAAGGAATACGCCAAGCGCATCAACGACCTGGGCTGCGCCTACCTCGACGCGCCGGTGTCGGGCGGCGAGGTCGGGGCCAAGGCCGCCTCGCTGACCATCATGGTCGGCGGTCCGCAGGAGGCCTTCGACACGGTCAAGCCGCTGTTCGACAAGATGGGCAAGAACGTCACGCTGGTCGGCGGCAACGGCGACGGCCAGACCACCAAGGTCGCCAACCAGATCATCGTCGCGCTGACCATCGAGGCGGTGGCGGAAGCCCTGCTGTTCGCGTCGAAGGCCGGCGCCGATCCGGCCAAGGTCCGTCAGGCGCTGATGGGCGGCTTCGCCTCCTCCCGCATCCTGGAGGTCCATGGCGAGCGGATGATCAACCGCAACTTCACCCCCGGCTTCCGCATCGAGCTGCACCAGAAGGACCTGAACCTGGCGCTGAGCGGCGCCAAGGCGCTGAACCTGTCGCTGCCGCACACCGCCAGCTGCCAGCAGCTGTTCAACGCCTGCGCGGCGCAGGGCGGCTCGGCCTGGGACCATTCCGGCATGCTCCGCGCGCTGGAGCTGCTGGCCGGGCACGAGGTCGGGTCGAAGTGAGCTAAGGTTCGGCGCCGGGTTGCCCCCTCCCTTCCCATGCTGACGCATGGGCCCCTCCCCTCCCCCGCTTCGCGGTAGAGGGAGTTAGTCGCGAAAGCGGCGGAGTTCCCTCTCCCACCGTAGGTGGGGGAGGGTTAGGGAGGGGGCAACCGGCGCCCAACACCACCCCACCCAAACCATTGGCCCACCCCTCATTTGTGTGCATTCTACCCGCCCCGCCCCCCATGACGCCCGAGCGACCATGACCACCACCGCCAAGACTGCCGACGCCCTGCTCCATGACCTGTTCCAGGCGGCCCTCACCGCGGTGACCGCCGAGACCCGGCTGCCGGCGGCCCTGCCGCAGCCGCCGAAGGGCCGCACTGTGGTCATCGGCGCCGGCAAGGCGGCGGCGGCCATGGCGAAGACGGTGGAGGACAACTGGCCGGGGCCGCTCACCGGCCTCGTCGTCACCCGCTACGACCACGACCTGCCGACCGAGCGGATCGAGGTGGTGCAGGCCAGCCATCCGGTGCCCGACGCCGCCGGGCAGGAGGCCGCCCGCCGCATCGTCGACATGGTGCAGGGGCTGACCGCCGACGACCTCGTGCTCTGCCTGATCTCCGGCGGCGGTTCCGCCCTGCTGGCCCTGCCTGCTCCCGGCATCACGCTGGAGGACAAGCGCGCCGTCGCCAAGGCGCTGCTGAAGAGCGGCGCCGACATCGGCGAGATGAACTGCGTGCGCAAGCACCTGTCGGCGGTAAAGGGCGGCCGGCTCGCCGCCATGGCCCACCCGGCCCGCGTCGTGTCGCTTCTGGTCTCCGACGTGCCGGGCGACGACCCGTCGGTGATCGCCAGCGGCCCGACCGTCCCCGACCCGACCAGCTTCGCCGACGCCCGCGCCATCCTGGCCAAGTACAACATCACCCCGCCGCCGGCCGTCGCCGCCTTCCTGGAGGCCGCCGGGGACGAGACGCCGAAGCCCGGCGATCCACGTCTCTCCGGCGCCGAGACCACCATCATCGCCACCCCGCAGGACGCGCTGGAAGCGGCGGCGGCACTCGCCCGCGACCGCGGCTACAGCCCGGTCATCCTCGGCGACGCCATCGAGGGCGAATCGCGCGAGGTCGCCAAGGTCCATGCCGGCATCGCCCGGCAGGTCGCCCGCCATGGCCAGCCGGCCCCGGTCCCCGCCGTGATCCTGTCCGGCGGCGAGACCACGGTGACGGTACGCGGCCAGGGCCGCGGCGGCCGCAACGTCGAATTCCTGCTGGCGCTGGCGGTGGCGCTGGACGGCCAGCCCGGCATCTGGGCCGCCGCCTTCGACACCGACGGTATCGACGGGACGGAGGACAATGCCGGCGCCATCCTGCGTCCCGACACGCTGGCCCGCGCCGAGGAGATGGGCCTCGACGCCAAGGCCTTCCTCGCCAACAACGACGGCTACAGCTTCTTCAAGGCGCTGGGCGATCTGGTCGTCACCGGCCCGACGCGGACCAACGTCAACGACTTCCGGGTGATCGTGATCGACCGGAATTGACCGGACGAGGGGACGGTGCAAGCGTCAGCGTCGACAGCACCGTCCGCCCCCGGGCGTTCTCGATTCGCAGGCGAAGCGCTCTGACCGGCCGTTCGATTCCCCAATAAGACGCCTCGGCCAGCAGCAGGATCACCAGAAGATTGACCGGAAAGGAACCGGACCAGCCGTCGTTCAGCCGATGCAGGAAATAGGTCTGCCAGATATAGAGGCTGTACGACACCAACCCGATATGCACCATGATCCTGCCGTTCAGGATGGCATGGGCCCTGCTTTCCGGGTTCCGCAAAAGCCAGGTCATGTAAAACACGATGCAGGCCCCATCGACCGCCTGCCCGACCGACAGGGTATAATAATTCCCGAAGGCGCCGGCCAGCAAACCGGAGACCAGGACGGGGACCACGGGCAACAGCCAAACCGCCCTGGTGGCCCAGCGATAAACGCGCTCGAAAAGCGGCATGCCCATCGTCAAGGCCGCCAGACATCCGAACATCAGCGCATCCATCCGGCAGATCGACAGAACGCCGACGCGGCGTTCCAGGAAACTGCCATGGGCGAAGACGAACAGCCCCATCCGCGATGCGGTCGCCACGGCGATCAGGACGATGGCAAGGAGGATGGCGGTCCCCCGGCCGCGCCGCAGGGCGGCGGACAGCGCCAGGGGCCAAAGCAGATAGAATTGTTCCTCGACGCTCAGCGACCAGACATGCTCGAACGGCCAGGCATCCGCCCAAGGCGAAACATTCTGGAGAAACGTGGCGGCGCTGACGATGCTTCCCGCGCTCACGCCAATCCCAGTGTATGGCTCAAGCAGGACAACGGACAAAATATATACGTAGAGAACAGGAACAATTCGAAGCGCCCGGCGCCAATAGAAAGCACCAATCCTGATTTCCCCATATTCTTCATGTTCCGCAATAAGCATGCGGGTTATGATGAAACCGCTGACCACGAAGAACAGAAAAACGCCAAGGACCCCATTTGAAAACACGAAAGACAGTGGATTATTGAAAATCCACATATCGGAAGAGTGCACCAAATGATTTGAAATCACCAAAATAATTGCGACAGCTCGCAACCCATCCAGACAAGGAACTCTTGAATTTTCCCCCAAGTCAGTCCTCCGCACCCTTTGATTATCAAGAATTAATCTGAACACTAATGAATTTCGTTGTTTATAACGGCAGAGATTCGGCGTGGAAATATCAGGAATCCCGGCGGGAATCCATGAAATCAGGAAAAGGACAACCCACAGCCCGTCACGTCACGAAGCCGTCCCGATGGAAATGGAAAGCAGCCCCGTCTCCCGTCCTACAGCGAGAAGGTCGCCACCACCGGCGCGTGGTAGCTGACCGGCGACGGCTCGTCGGCGTGGTCGACCTCGTCGGTCAAATCCTCGTTGTGGATGGCGATGTCGCGCAGCCGCTCGGTCAGGCGCGGCGAGGTCATAAGATGGTCCAGCAGCACCGCCGTGCCGGCATGCAGCACGGTGTAGCGCCGCTCCTCCGGGATCGCCTCCTCCAGCGGCTCCAGCACGCGGCCGGCCAGTTCGGGATTGCCGGTGAAGTCGGAGGCGGCGCGGATGATGCGGACCGCCGTCTGCTCCAGGTCGGCGTTGCAGTCACCCGCCACCACGATCAGCGCGTCGGGATCGGCGTCGAACAGCCGGTCCACAGCCATCCGCGTCTCCAGCGCCTGCCCAGCCCGCTTGATCGAGGCGAGATAGAAGCCCTCCGCCCAGCCGGACGCCGTTTTCCAAGTCTGGGCGCCGGCCTTCTGCCCCGGCACCGGCGCGGCGATGGGCGCGCGCAGATGCAGGTCGAAGACATGCAGGATGCGGCCATCCGGCATCTCCACCTCGGCATGCAGCAGCGGCCGGTCCCAGCCGACCTCCGTCTCCGTGTCCGCCGCCGGGTCGGCGGTGGCGAGGCGCACGCGGGCCGGCGGCACCAGATGATGGCGCAGCAGTCGCGCCGCCCGGATCGGCCAGCGGCTGACGATCACCGGATTGTGGCGGTCGGCCGGCGACGGGGCATCGCCGGCGGTGACGTGGTAATCGGCATAGCGCGTGCCCTCCAGCAGGCGGGACAGCGCGCGCAGGGTTCGCGGCTCGCTCTTCACCGGATGCTGGGCATCAACCTCCTGCAGGCAGAGGATGTCGGCCTCCAGCCGCTCCAGCTGCGGGCGCAGCGTGGCGATCCGCGCCTCGAAAGGCGGCTCGTCGGCATCGTCGTCCAGGTTTTCCAGATTGAAGGTGGCGATCCGGAACAGCGTGTCGGCCATGAAGGGCTCCGCGGAAGGACGGCGGGTGTCGGCGGCGTAGCCCATAGCTGGCGAAACGCCGCCGGTCGAGCTTATCAGAACAGCTCGACGTCGCCTTCGATCCGCGACTTGCGCAGATGCTCGATGTAGGACGATTCGTTGCGGGCGATGTCGTGCAGTGTCTCGTCGCCGATCAGCCGGCGCTGGCTGCGCCCCGTGGTGGGGAAGAAGCGCACGGCGCGCGGGCTGGCGCCGCCGACGTCCCAGCTGACGGTGGGAATGCCCTCCGTCGCCAGATACTCCATGACGAATTCGACGTTGCGCTGGCCGATGTTGGCGGTGCGCAGCGTGGTCAGGTTGACGTTGGCCCCGCCGAACAGCTTGGCGCGCAGCCGGTCGCGCCGGCCGGTGACGGTCAGCAGCCGGTTGATCAGCTGCTCCATCGCCGTGGCGCCGTAGCGCGATGACAGCGACAGCGTGTCGCCCCCGGCGTCGGGCAGCAGGAAATGGTTCATTCCGCCGATCTCCGCCACCGGATCATACAGGCAGGCGGCGACGCAGGAGCCCAGCGTGGTGGTGATGACGACGTTCGGGTCGTCGGTGACGACGCAGCCGCCGACGACGATGTTGACGACCTCCGCCCCCAGCCGCCGGTCATGATAGCGGTTGGCGGCGACGTCCTGACGTTCCAGCCGGCGGCGCAGGACGTTGCGCGCGGTAGAGGTGCAGGAACGGTCTGTCATCATCGGATCTGGGGTTCTCTCTGCCGGGTGTGCACGGATATGGGTCGGCCGGGACGGCGATCAATCCGTTGCAGGCCGCTTGAGGCCAATTCAACTTTGATCTGCATTTTAGCGAAGGCGCTATCTTCCCGCCTATGACCTATGTCAGTCAATAGGTGGAAACCCACCGCTCCAGAATCTGGCCCTGCAACCGGCCGGCACCGGCGGCCCAGGCGCGCGCCTCCGCAGGTGTCGCGGTCACCCGGCGGTCGAGCGCGGCATCCATCGCCGCCCGGCGGGCGGGGTCGGCGATGAACAGGACGAAGCCCAGCCTCCGCCCGCTGGCCGCCGTCAGCAGCCCGGCCAGCCCCTTGACGTAGGCCAGCGTGCCCGATTTGGCATGGACGCCGGGGGGCAGCGCCTTGCCGTCCTCCTCCCCCGGCAGCAGGTCCCACAGGGCGGGTCCGCCGGCCTGCAGCAGCGCCGCCATCTGCCGCGGCGTGGCGCGCGACCCGGTGCCCAGCCCGGAATGGTTGGCCAGCCGCAGACCATTCCAGCTACCGTTCCAGTTCATCCCCCCGATCGGCTGCCGCGTCAGCCAGCGCTGCAGCAGCCCGGCCGACCGGTCCAGGGTGGTGGCGGGCGCCTCGGGCCGGGACGGCTCCAGCCGGCTCGACGCCGCCAGCCCGATCACCTCGGCCGACAAATTGTTGGAATGGCGCAGCAGGCCGCGCGCCAGTTCCGCCAGCGGCAGGCTGTCCAGCACCGCCAGAGCAGCCGCCCCGGATGGCGCCCCAGCCGCTCCGCTTCCGACAACGGGCGCCGGCAGGGCAATGCCGGCATCGGCGGCCAGCCGGCGGAACAGCGTGGCGGCGGCCAGTCCCGGCCGCGCCACCGGCACCCAGGCGGCCCCCGCCTCGCCGGAGGAGGGCGGCGCCATCAGCCAGCGATCCACCCCGTCCGGCAGCAGCGGAAAGCCTCCGCCGGCGGCCAACGGCCGGACCGTGACGCTGTCCAGCGGCAGCCGCCCGGCATCGGCCACCGTCAGCGCGTCCGGCCCGGCGGGAGTGCCGCCGCGCCGCCAGTTCAGCAGGGCCCGGTTGTAGTTCAGCGACAGCGCCCCGACCCCGGTGTTGTAGGGCGCGGCCCAGGGCTGTCCGGAGTCGATCTCCGCCAGTTCGGGCAGCAGCGCGGTGTCGTACAGGAACCGTCCCTCCACCCGCCGCAAACCGGCGGCGCCAAGCGCGCCCAACAGCTGCAGCAGCCCTTCGGTCGCCAGGGCCGGATCGCCGCCGCCCTGCAGGATCAGGTCGCCGCGCAGCACCCCGCCCTCCAGCGGCCCGGTCCCCAGCAGGCGGGTGGCGAAGCGATGGTCCGGCCCCAGCAGCGCCAGCGCCGCCGCCACCGTCGGCAGCTTCGCCACCGACGCCGGGATGAAGGCGGTGTCCGCCGCCTGCTCCTCCAGCGCCCGGCCGCTGTCGGGATCGAACAGGAAATACCCTAGCGAACCACTTTCTAAACCATTGGTGGTCTTGGATTGCCCTGCCGCCCAGGCCCCGCCACCCGGCAGGGCCAGCGCCCCGAGCACGCCCCCGAACAGGCCCCCGAACAGGCCGAGGAACGGGCGGCGGCCGAGCAATGGCCGCGGCGACGGCCGCGACCGGTTGGAGTCCGATTGTTGGCTGGCGGTCAAGGTCAGGGTCTTTCCGCTTCTGATGTTAAGGTTCATAAAGTATTTTGGTGAAAAATCGCTGGAAATAGCGGATGGGGACGTAGCCGGACACCATGCCGGAGCGGGGCATGGTCAAGGGGGGACGCTATGGCGATGTCCAAACGGCGCGAAGCGCGCTTCGAGGTGGTGGTCGAACAGGGCGGCAAGCCCAACATCGACGGCGTCTTCGACGACGAGAAGTCGGCGACGGAACGCGCCAACTTCCTGTTGCGCCTTGCCAAGTTCCCGGTGGTGCGCGTGGTGAAGGTCACCGGCACCGGACGGGAGGAGACGATCTTCCAGAAGTCCTCCTCCGGCGGCGCCAAGCTGACGACCATTTCGCCGATCGAGAGTGCCAACCTCTGCACCGACGTGCTGCAGGTCTTCTCCTTCGACAGCCGGATGACCCTGCTGCGATTGCTGCGCGGTTACTGGGACGACCAGGGCGTCATTCCGTCGGAGCAGCTTCACCGCTACTATCCGTTGCGCTACTTCGAGCGCGAGGCGCTGCTGTTCAACCCCTCGATCAGCCGGCTCGCCACCCTTCAGGCGCCGATGCTGGGGCTGAAGCCGCATGAGCGCTACGACCAGCTCAGCCGCCTGTTCGCAGCGCTGAAGGATCTCGCCCAGAAATCGGAGACGCTGGCCCCCTTCGATCAGGCGCTGATGCGCGGCGGGGTTTCCGGCCTGCTGCTGGCCGCCGTCGACCGCCCGGTGGAGGAGCGCGACCGCATCGTCACCCACGCCTTCGGCACCCTGCTGGAACCGCACCGCGAATGGGGGGCCAAGCTGACTGCCGTCCTGCGCCTGCACCAGGAGGAGGACGGCGAGAGCACCCGGCTGGTCGACGAATTCGCGGCGGAGATCGTCGACGGGCGGGAGCCGATCCGCGCCCTGATCGGCTATTCGCCCGACCTCGCCTCCGCCATCCTGGCGCTGCTGGCGGCGCTGCGCGGCGACCTGGACGACCGGCTGCCCCACACCGAACCGCTTCTGGCCCTGTCCAACACGCTGGCCTCCGACGGGACGGGGCTCGGCTTCGCCCGGACGCGCGAGGCGCTGCTGCATCGCGTCCGCGGCGGGCTGGACGGGCTGACCCCGCTGACCCGCACCGGGGCGGCCAGCGACGCCCGCGCCTTCTCCGCCATCGTCGACGGCATGATCGCCTTCGACGGCTATATGGGCGGCCCGGCGATGGCGGAATCGCTGACCCGCCGCGGCAAGACCGTGTGGGCGACCGGCGGCAGCGACCTGCCCTTCGAAGAGACGATGACGCGGCTGGCCGGCCGCTTCAACACGGCGGCGGGGCGGCTCGGCTATCTGCTCGACCTCGGCGCCAGCCCCTACGGCCACAAGAAGATCAGCGTCGTCATCCAGCGCGTCGCCGACGAGTTCAACCGGGTGAAGTCCGCGGCGGAACTGGCCGCCCCCGGCGCCTCCATCCAGGAGGTGCGCGAAGGGCTGGGCCGCCGCCTGCGCGCCGCCGGCATCCCGCGGGCGCTGGCGGACGGGCTGATCGCCAAGATCGCCACCATCCCCGACGACCGGCGCGTGTCGGTGACCGGCAGCGGCGTGGTGGCTGGGCAGCGTGTCGCCGCCCCGCCGTTGGCCCGGCCGACGGACATGACCGTCGACATGCAGGCTCCGCCGGCGCCGGCCCCCCGCCTGACGCTCAGCTACCAGGGCCGGACGGTGGCTCTGCGCGATGCGGGCGAAGACGTCGTGATCGGCCGTTCCGCCGACTGCGGGATCGTGCTGGACCATGCCTCCGCCTCGCGCCGGCATGCGGTGGTGCGGCTGCGCGACGGCGCCTTCACGCTGGAGGATCTCAGCCGCAACGGCACCCGTCTGGTGCCGCAGGACGGCGAGCAGCGGCTGCTGAAGCTGGGCGACGTGGCGCCGCTGTCCGGCCGGGGGGAGATCGTCATCGGCTCCCTCGACCTCGGCGAACATCCGGCGCGCATCGCCTGGGATTTGGCGGGACGCTGAACGGCCGTTCAGTCGCCGGCGCAGGCTTCGGCCACCAGCCGGGACTCCGAAGCCCGGTCATCCAGCATCGCCACCGCCCACACCGCCAGACCGCCCAGCGCCAGCGCGGCACCGACCCAGCCGGTGGAGGTCCAGCCCCACCCCGCCGCGATCGCCATGCCGCCCAGCCAGGGGCCCAGCGCGTTGGCGGCGTTGAAGGCGCTGTGGTTCAGCGCGGCGGCCAGCGTCTGCGCATCCTCCGCCACATCCATCAGCCGGGCCTGCAGGGGCGTGCCCAGCCCGCCGCCGCAGCCGATCATGAAGACGACCACCGACACCAGCCAGACATTGCCGGCGGCGAAGGGATAGAGCGCCAGCGACCCGGCGCTCCACAGCAGGATGACGGCGACGGTCGGCATCAGGGCGCGGTCGGCGGCCCAGGCGCTGACCAGCGTGCCGACGGTCATGCCGGCGCCGAACACCGCCAGCACCACCGGCACCGCCGCCGGCGACACCTGGGTCACCTCCATCAGGGTGGAGGCGACATAGGTATAGACCGCGAACATGCCGCCGAAGCCGATGGCGCCGATGCCCAGCGTCAGCCAGACCTGCCGCCGCTTCAGCGCCCCCAGTTCCCGCAGCGGGCTGGATTCCGGGTGCGGCCGGTCGTTGGGGGCGAAGATCCAGACCAGCAACACCGTCAGCAGGGCGAGCAGCCCGACGACGCCGAAGCCCCAGCGCCAGCCCAGCACCTGCCCGATCCAGTTGGCCATCGGCACGCCGACGATGGTCGCCACCGTCAGCCCCAGCATGGTCCGCGCCACCGCCTGCGCCCGGCGCTGCGGCGGCACCAGCGAGGCGGCGACCAGGGCCGCGACCCCGAAATAGGCGCCGTGCGGCAGCCCGCTCAGGAAGCGGAAGACCAGCATCCAGCCATAGGAGGGCGAAAAGGCGCTGGCCACGTTGGCGGCGGCGAAAACCGCCATCAGCCCGATCAGCAGGGTCCGCCGCGCGATCCGCGCCGCCAGAACCGCGATCACCGGCGCCCCCACCACGACGCCCAGCGCATAGGCGCTGATGACGTGGCCCGCGGTCGGCTCGTCGATGCCCAGGCCCTGGGCGAAATAGGGCAGCAGGCTCATCGTCGCGAATTCGGTCGTTCCGATGGCGAAACCGCCCATGGCGAGCGCCAGCAGCACCAGCCCGGGATGGGCCGAGGCCAGCTGCGCCCCGGCACGCATGTCGCCGTTATGGCCGGCAGAAGCCATGGTCGTTACTCCGCTGTCGCGCAGGATGGGGACGGGAAAGGCCCGGCGGCAGGGAGGGACGGAAAGCGACCGGGACGGGGTCAGGATATTTGCCGGACCCCCGCTGAGGCAATCCGCCGCAGGCCGTCATTTCCGCAGGTGCGAGATGAGCGGCGGGCATGGCTGGCGGCCAATTTTCCCGACCGAGCGGCCGGTCCCGGCCGCTCGCCATCACCATTTACGCCACGGCCGCCATCGGCGTCAGGCCGCGCGTCAGGCGCTCCACCTCACGGTCGAACGCCTCCTGATCGGCCTCGGACAGGTCGAACTTCACATGCAGCCGGTCGTGCTCGCTGGACTTGATGCGGGCGGTCAGCGGACGGGCCACCCCGTCGATGCGCAGGGTCATCGCCCGGCCGGTCACGCCGCCAATCGACTGGTCCGGCACGCCGGTCAGCATGGCGCCGCCCGCCGACAGGTTGGCGATGGTGGCGCGCATCGGGGCGGCGCCGGCCCCCTCCAGCACGCAGCCGACCGACAGGGCGAAGCGCGGGCGCTGGCGGCGGTCGACATCGGCGGTGGCGGTGCGGACGACGCGGATCAGCACGTTGCGCAGGGTATCGATGCCGCCGGCCACGTCCACGGCGACCGTCCGCACCTCTCCGGCGCGGCTCTGGGTCGCGTCGGCCTCGGCGGAGACACGGCCGATGCGCACCGACACCTCCTTGGCCGCATCGCTGGTCTGGCTGACGGAGCGGGCGATCTCCTGGGTCGCCGCCGCCTGCTCCTCCACCGCGGCGGCGATGGAGGACGAGATTCCAGCCACCTCGTCGATGGTTTCCGACACCTCGCCGACGGCGCCGACTGCCGATGCCGTCACCGATTCGACCTCGGCGATCAGCGATCCGATCTCCTCGGTCGACCGCGCGGTCTGGCTGGCGAGGTTCTTCACCTCGTTCGCCACGACGGCGAATCCGCGCCCGGCCTCGCCGGCCCGTGCCGCCTCGATGGTGGCGTTCAGCGCCAAAAGGTTGGTCTGGCTGGCGATGTCGCCGATCAGCCGGGCGACCGCGCCGATCCGCTCGACCGAGGCCGACAGCCGTTCGATGGTGGACCGCGCCAGCCCGGCCCGTTCCACCGCGCGGCCGGTCACCCGTGTGGCGGCGGACACCTGCATGCCGATGTCGCCGATGGAGGCTGACAGCTCCTCCGTCGCGGCGGCGACGGTCTCGGCATTGCTCAGCGCCTGCTGGGCGGCGGCGGCAACGTTCTGGGCGTTGTCGCTGACCTGCACCGCCGATTCCGCCATGGCGCCGGCATTGCTGCTCATGCGGCTGGTGCGTTCGGCCACATGGTCGACGGCGACGCGGGTCTCGCGCTCCACCTTCTCCGCCATCGACTCCAGCGCCTGGCGCCGCTCCTCCTCGGCGCGGCGGCGGGTCTCCTCCTGCGCGGCGCGCAGGCGCGCATTATCCTGCGCGCCCTCCTGGAACACGCGGACGGTGTCGGCCATGTGACCGATCTCGTCCCGGCGCTCGGTCAGGCCGACCTCGACCTCCAGGTTGCCGCCGGCCAGCGCCACCATGGCGCGGCGCAGCCGCTCCATCGGGCGGATCATCGCCGCTTCCAGGAAGACGACGCAGGTCGCGGCCATCAGCAGGATGGCCAGCCCGGCGCCGATCAGGGTCCGGCGCAGCCCGTCCGCCGACTCGCGCACCGCCCCGATGTCCGCGGTCAGTTCCGTCAGCCGGTCCGAACTGACGGCGACCACGCTGGCGCCCAGCGCCTCCAGGCTGTCGCCCATCGCGTCGGCGACCTGATCGAACTGGGCCATGATCGGGTTGCCGGCCGCCGGACCGCCATCGACATAGGCCTGCGCCATGCGCCGGCCCATCTCGTAATAGGGGCCGAAGGCCTTGTGGGTGCGCTCGATCTCCGCCACCACCTGCGGCAGCTTCAGCGACCGCGCCAGTTCGGTGGCCTTGGCCGTGTGCTCCGCGAACCGGCGGGCGTAATCCGCCGCCTTTTCCGGCCCGTCGTTCATCCCGTCCAGCCCGCGGGTGGCCGACACGTCGGTCAGCCACTGCTGCGTCTGCGCCACGTCGAACCGGATCTCGCCCACCAGCGACACCAGGGGAATGATGCTGCCGACCACCTCGTGCGTCTCGCGCTGGACGTCGGACAGGCGATCGGTCTGCCGCCCCATGTCGCGCATGGTGAGGACCGAGGACAGGCCGACCGCGGCGAAGACGAACACCGCGACCGCCACAACCTTCGCCCGGATCGAGATGACGTGGAGAATGTTGCCGGCTGCGATCATGTTTGAAGTCTTCATTTGTTAAGAGTACGAATGATTGGCGTCGGCCGACCCCCCACGCACTCTAGACCTTCCAAATCATTTCGTCATCGGAAACACTGGAAATCCCAAAAATCTGCGACCGCAGGCCGCTGTATTCCTTGGGAAATTACTTCACCGTCCGCAAGAAACAAAGCAATCTCCGGCAGGATGTTTCATTTCCTCATACCGTCGCATGTTCGGCTTCGCTGCCGGCCGCCGGCCGGATATGGGACGACAGCGCCTCCAGCGTGGCATCGGCGACGGGTCCAAGCGCTTCGGCCAGCGGATCGCCGTCGGGGCAGCCGCCAAGGCTCTGCATCCGCTGTTCCAGCAGCGAGGCCAGACGGCTGAGCCGCACGGCGCCGATGTTGGCCGCGGTTCCCTTCAGCGTGTGGGCCATACGGACCAGGGGCGCCCCTCCCGGTCCGGCCCCATCGCGAATTGCGGCCACGCTGTCGTCCACCGTCCGCCGGAAGGCGGCCACTGTCTGGATCCAGGCCTCGTCGCCGATCACCGAGCGCAGCGAGTCGGCCTGCTGGGCATCCAGCAGCGGCGCCGTGCGCCAATGCTCCGGGTCCCTGGCGCTGGTCAATGGGGCGCCGGTCAATGGGGCGCTGGGCGACGGCGCGGAGGATGGCGCGGGTGGCGGAACGGGCGGCGGCAGGGTGGCGGTCCGCGCCGGGGAGGACTGCTCCGGCTCCCCTTGCGGCGGCGCAGTGCGGTCCGGTCCGGCGCCCGCCCCATCCTCCGCCCCAGCCTCCGCCGCCCGCGGCGCGGCGGCCGTCCTCAGCACGTCATACAGGTCGGCCGACACGATGGGCTTCGTCAGATAGGCGGTCATGCCGGCGGCGAGATATTCGGCGCGGTGGCCGGGCATGACGTTGCCGGTCAGCGCGACGATCGGCAGGCGGGACACCTCGCCCGGCATGGCACGGATGTGCCGGGTGGCGGTGACGCCGTCCATCACCGGCATCTGCACGTCCATCAGGACGAGGTCGAAGCCGCCCTCCTCCACCAGCCGCACCGCCTGCAGCCCGTCCTCCACCGCGGTCACGCGATGGCCGGCGCGGCGCAGCATGGTGACGACGATGTCGCGGTTGATCTCGTTGTCCTCGGCCACCAGCACATGCAGGCTCGCCGACGCTGCCGACGGCAACGGGGTCGCCCCGCCCTCCGCCGGCACCGCTTCCGGCCCGCAGGGCACGGAGAGCACGCCGGCCGACGGATCGGCGGCGGGTTCGCAGCGGACGGTGAACCAGAAGGTGCTGCCCTTGCCCTCGGCGCTGGTCACGCCGATTTGCCCGCCCATCAGCGTCACCAGCTCGCGGCTGATCGCCAGCCCCAGGCCGGTGCCGCCGAAGCGCCGGGTGGTGGAGCTGTCGGCCTGGGTGAAGCGGCGGAACAGGGTCGGCTGCACGTCCTCCGGGATGCCGATCCCGGTGTCGGCCACCTCGAACCGCAGGAAGAAGGTGCCGTCCGCCGACAACTCCCCCTCCTGCCCGACCCGCACGGCGACGCCGCCACGATGGGTGAATTTCAGCGCGTTGCCGACCAGATTGACCAGCACCTGCCGGATGCGGCGCAGGTCGGCGCGCACACGGTCGGGCACGGCGGGCGCCACCTCCCGCGTCAGGATCAGGCCGCGCCCGCAGGCGGCCGGCTCCAGCAGGTCGATGCTGTCGCCCAGTACGGCGCGCAGTTCGAAGTCGACCGGCTCGACCTCCGCCTTGCCGGCCTCCAGCTTGGACAGGTCGAGGATGTCGTCGATGATCTGCAGCAGCGCGTTGCCCGACCGGTTGGCGACGTCCAGCAGCTGGCGCTGGTCGTCGTTCAGGTTCGGCCCGTCCACCAGGGCCAGCGCGCCCAGAACCCCGTTCATCGGCGTGCGGATCTCGTGGCTCATCGTCGCCAGGAACTCGCCCTTGGCGCGGTTGGCCTGATCGGCCGCCTCCTTGGCACGGCGCAGGCTGGCCTCGATCTCGCGCTGGGCGGTGACGTCGCGCAGGGCACCGGTGACATAGCGGCGGTCGCCCTCGCGCCAGCCGGCCAGCGTCACCTCCAGCGGGAACTCGCTGCCGTCCTTGCGGCGGCCGGTCAGCTCCCGCACTTCCGACCGCGGGACCGGGGCGTCGCTCCCGCGGTAGGTGGCCAGCAGCCCGTCATGCACCGCGCCGACCGCGCTCGGCATCAGCCGGGTCATCGGCCCGCCCACCACATCGGCGGCGCGGTAGCCGAACAGCCGCTCCGCCGCGCGGTTGAAGGCGTCGACGGTCCCATGCTCGTCGATGGTGACGATCGGCTGGCCGACCGCCTCGAACATGGCGCGATAGCGCGCTTCGCTGGAGGCCAGCCGGTTGGCGGCCATCTCCCGCTCGGTGACATCGGTGGCGGAGCCGCGATAGCCGCGGAAATGTCCGCCTTCGTCGAAGATCGGACGGCCGCTGACGCTGAAATAGCGCAAGCCGGCCGCCGTCATCACCCGGTAGCGGAAATTGCGGAACGGCTCCCGCCGCTCCATCAGCTGGCGGTGCCGCTCCCACCTGGCGGCATCTCCCGGCTCGCGCAGGGCGACATCCTCCCGCCGCAATCCGATGGGCAGCGTGCCGTTGGCGACGTGCGGCACCAGCGGCCCGGCCAGATGGGAGAATCGCAGGTCGGCGTCCATCTCCCAGAACCAGTCGGAGGCGGTCTCCGCCTGATCGCGGAAGCGTTCCTCGCTCTGGGCCAACCGGCGGGCCAGTGCGGCAAGCCGCGCCGTCTGCCGCGTCGCCAGCAGCGCCATGCCGACCAGCACGAGGCTGCAGGCCGCCGCCGCCAGCAGATAGAGCCGCTGCCGCGTTCTGGTGTCGGCCAGGAAGGACGCCTCGTCGAAGGCGGCGATGACGATCAGCGGATAGGCCGTCAGGGTCCGGAAGGACTGGAGGCGCGGAATGCCGTCGATCACGCTGGCGACGCGCATGAACCCGGTGGGCTGGCGGCGCGCCATCAGCAGAACCGGCGATTCGCCGACATCCCGGCCGACGATGCGGTCGTTCATCTGCAAACGGGCGCGCAGGATGCCGTCGGTGCCGATGATCGCCACCGCCCCGTTGGGGCCGACGTCCAGCTCCTCCAGCGAGCGGCTGAAATAGAAGGGGTCGATCGACGCGACCAGCACCCCGGCGAAGCTTCCGTCGCTGTTTTCGACGCGCCGCGTCAGCTGGATCGACCATTTGCCGGACGCCCGGCCGAACACCGGCTTGCCGATGAACAGCCCGGCATTCGGGTTGTTGACGTGGACGCGGAAATGCTCGCGGTCGGCCAGATGGACACGGGCCGGCGCATCCTCCACGCTGGTGTGGATGAGGTCGCCATGCCCGTCGATCACCGCCAGCTGGAGCAGGATGCCCGACCGCTCCACCGCCTGGCGCAGCATGCTGGTCAGGCCGGGGGGCCAGCTGTCGCCATGCTCGTGGAAGTCGTCGATCAGGAACAGCAGGATCTGGTCGGCTTCGGCCATGGTCCGGGTCGCCTGCTCGGCGACGACGCGGGCGAGGTTGCCGCTGTCGCGCTCCGCCCGCGCCATCGCCTCGGCATTGTCGTAATGGGCGAGCGCAAGGGCGGTCGCCCACAGCCCGGCGGCGATCACCAGGGTCGCCGTCCAGATGGCGGCGATGAAGCCTTGCAGATGAAAGCGCCCGCCCATCAGCGCCGCTCTCCCGCATCGTCCGCGTGCCGCGGACCGCCTGAATCGTCCGTGTGCCGCGGACCGCCCGCGGCGAGTGCCGCCACCCCGCGCGCCAGCCGCGGCAGATCGACCGGCAGCGGCAGCAGCAGGTCGGCCGGACCGCCGGCATCGGCCCCCAGCCCCGCGGAAGCGGGGCCAGCCGCGGCGTAGAGGACGCAGGGCAGATCCGCCCGCAGCGCTTTCAAGCGGCCGGCCAGCGCCCTGCCCGCCGGAAGCGCGCTCAGTCCCGGCCCGATCACCACCGCATCGAAGAAGCCCGGCTCGTCGGTGACGACCTCCAGCGCTTCGCGGAGATCCTCGCAGACCGAAACCTCGAATCCCTGCCGCTCCAGCCCGGCCTGGAACCGGTCGCCGGACGCCGGATCGGCATCCACCACCAGGATCTTGTATGTCGGCGCGACAAGGTGCCGCGCCGGGGCTTTCGCAGCGCGTGGGAAGGACGCCGCCGGAGCAGGGGCCAGGGATTGGGATTGGAACTGGGACGGCGATGCGACGGGGATGTGGAGCCGCACCGCCATGCCCTCCGCCGGGTGGATCAGCAGGCTGAGGCCGCCGTCGTGGCGCCGCGCCGTCTGCAGGGCCGCCGGCCAATGGGCGTCCTCCTTCCCGGCCGTCTGGCCACGGCGGTAGCAGCTGCGGGCGGCCAGCAGGGGATCGGCCAGCCCCGCCAGAACCTCGTCCGCCAGCGGCGAACCGTCGACCCGCAGTTCGAACAGGACGTGCGGACCCGGCAGCGGCGTCAGCAGCGGGCGGACGGTCCAGCCGGCCGCGGCGGCATCGGCATCCGGATCGTCCGCGTCCGCCGGGAAGAAGGCGCGCAGGCAGAGCCGGGCGTCGCCGCCCCTGCCGGTGGCGGCGAGGATCTCCACCGCCAGTCCGGCCAGCGTCCGCGCCAGCAGGCCGGCGTTGCAGATGGGGTCGGGCGTGCCGGCGTCATGACGGATGGAAAGGCTGCCCGGCGGCGCCGGCACCGCGCGCAGGAGCGTCGTGGCCTCGTCCAGGACCATCCCGGCCGGTTCGGGCTTCAGATTGACCGGCTCCGTCCTGGCTTCCGCCACCAGCCGGCGGAGGCCGGAGCGGGTGCGGTCGACGGCGGCGACGACCCGGCCCGCATAGTTGGCCTGGGCCGAGCCCTCCGGCAGGTCGCAGACGAGGAAGTCGGCATAGCCGGCAACCGCGCCCAGCGCGTTGTTCATGTCATGGACGATGGCGCCGGCAAGGTCGGCCCGGGCATCCATCGCCGCGATCTGCTGGCTGCGCAGCCGCTGGTTGGCCTGTCGGCCGCATTCCCGCAGCGCCTCTTCGAGTGCCGCAATCGCGGCGGAGCTATCCGCCACCGGCACGTCCGGCCTGTCGGCCGATGCGGAGGGAGCCGGTGCGGGATGGGCCTGCGGCCTTTCGTCTCCGACCGCAAGGCGGCGCGCGCTCCGGATCGACAGAAGCGCCAGCCCGCCCGCCGCACCGCTGCCGGCCGCCATCAGGGGAAGCAGCCAGGGCAACACCTCGCGCAGGGGGTCGAGCGCGGAGAGCAGAAGCACCGCCGCTCCGGCCAGCGCGGCGAGCGCGGGCGCGGGCGCCGCCATGCCGCTGCCGGAAACGCCGGCCGAAACCGCCGGAACGGTTCGGGCCGCGAGCGGGCCGGACAGGGAATGGTCGGATGGGCTCATCAGCGACTCGGGTTGCAGCGACTCGGAAGCGGCCGTATTGCGGTTGCGTCCGCCCCTGCGGCGCCGGACGGAGATGGACGACCGGAGCAGCGGAGCGAACAGGAGGTGACCATAGCAGAAAGGATGGGATCATGCTGCTGGGACCACCCCTATGCTGCCCCCTATGCGACCCCCAATGCGACCATGCCGCTCATCCACCGCAGCCCGGACGGGCGGCGGGTCAGGTCGACGCTTCGTTCAGGCTGCGCGACAGCAGGCCGGCCTGCTGGGCGCGGCGCACGGCGTCGGTGCGGTTGCGTGCCCCCAGCTTCCGCAGGATGCGGCGGGTGTGCAGCTTGACCGTCACCTCCTGAAGGCTGAGGTGCCGCCCGATCTCCTTGTTGGTGGCACCGGTGGCGAGCATCGACAGCACCTGCTGTTCCCGCTCGGTCAGGGGCGACGACGGCGCCCCCTCCCCCTCCGGAGACGGTCCCTCGCCCTCCTCCGCCTCGTCGATGTCGAGCGACAGGTCGGTCATGTGCATCAGGTCGAGCGCCACGCATTTCGGCACGAAGCTGCCGCCTTCCGCCACCAGACGCAGGGCCTGGGCCAGGATGCGGCGCGGCGTGGTCTTCGGCAGGAAGGCTTCGGCGCCGCAGCGCAGCACCTCCAGCGCGGTCAGCGCATCCTCCGCCCCGGTCACGACGGCGACCGGCCCTTGGACCCCCGACCGGCGCAGCACGCTGATCGGATCGCTCCCCTCCGCGCCCGGCATGCGCCAGTCGAGCACGATGAGGTCGTACCGGAAGACCACGGCTGGGGCGTCGTCGTCAGGGTTCCGCAAGACGGGCAGTTCCAATAACGAACCGATGCAGCCGACCTCCGCATCCGGCCATGCCTGACGGATCGACAGCTCGAGCGCGTCCCGGAACAGGGGATGGTCGTCTGCCACCAAGATCTTCATCAACCAGCCTCCGCCGCCCTCGGCCAAAACTCATCCTAAGGTATCAACACTCCCTGTTATGCCGTCCGAAATCTTAAGTTTTCGTGGCTTTGCCATATTTCACGTCGGTCATAGTCCGCAGCCGCGTCCGGCTCGGTTATTTTCCCGGTCGCGGGATAATATCCCCACTATCCCATTTCCCGCCTCCGCTATCCCAGACACAGCGGGTGCGCGCGCCGGTGGACGTCTATGGTGAGGCTTAGCGAATTCCATCCGGCACAACCCGCCGGCGTGCGGCGGAAGACGGAAGCGGCGACCATGGACATGACCCTTTACGAGCTGCGGCCCAAACCCGCTCCCAAGCCCGCTCCCTCCGCCGGTTCCGCCGATTCCGTCCTGCTGGTCGATGACGATCCCGATTTCCGCGAGATGGCGCGCATCGCCTTCCTCCGTGCCGGCTACCGCGTGCTGGAGGCGGAGAACGGCAATGCCGCGCTGGCCATCATGGCCGTCCATCCGGTCGATCTGGTGGTGACCGACATCATCATGCCGGAGGCCGACGGGTACGAGGTGATCCTGCGGCTGAAGGAGCAGAAATCGCGCCCGCCCCTGATCGCGGTGACCGGCGGCAGCCTGCGCCTGCGGATGGAACTGCCGGGGATGGCCCGGCTGCTGGGCGCCGAGGCGGCCTTCGAAAAACCAATCGATCTGAAGGCCCTGCTCGCCGAGGCCGGCCGGCTGATCGCCGCCCGCAAGGCGGCAGAGGGCGAGAGTGCCGAACACAAGACAGGCGAACGTAAGACCGGGAAACACGAGGCGGAGACCGCAGGGTGAACATCCTCATCGTCGATGACGACCGCACCAACCTGTTCATCATGGCCGCCATCGTCCGCAGGCTGGACGATGTCGACCCGGTCACGATGGAAAGCCCGCTCGACGCCGTCGAGTGGCTGCGCGGGAACGAGCCCGACCTGATCCTTCTGGACCAGATGATGCCGGACATGGACGGCATGGAGCTGCTGCGCCACATCCGCGACGATGCGCGGCTGGACACTGTCCCGGTGGTGATGGTCACCGCCAACACGGCGGTCGACATCCGCGTGCGGGCGCTGGACGAGGGCTGCAACGATTTCCTGACCAAACCGGTCGTCGTGCCGGAGGTGCAGGCGCGGCTGCGCAACCTGCTGGCCCTGCGCCAGAGCCGCGCCCTGCTGCGCGACCGCGCCGCCCTGCTGGCCAACGAGGTGGAGCGGGTGACCGCCGCCCTCCAGCGCCAGGGGGAGGAACTGGTCAACCGCCTGTCGCGCGCCTCCGAATACCGCGATCCCGAAACCGGCGCCCATATCGAGCGGATGGCGCTCTATTCCCGGCTGATCGCCGAAGCGGCCGGCTGCGGCGCCGCCTATGCCCAGGAGCTGATGAAGGCGGCGCCGATGCACGACATCGGCAAGATCGGCATTCCCGACATGATCCTGCTGAAGCCGGGACGCCTGACCGCGGAAGAGATGACGCTGATGCGCCAGCATGCCGCCATGGGTCATCGCATCCTTGCCAACAGCGACATCCCGCTTCTGCGTCTGGCGGCGGAAATCGCGCTCAGCCACCATGAGAAATTTGACGGAACGGGCTATCCCAACGGCGTGGCCGGGACCGCGATCCCGCTGTCCGGCCGCATCGTCGCCATCGCCGACGTGTTCGATGCCCTGACCTCCACCC
>NZ_LGQY01000045.1:0-31787 GCF_003116065.1 Azospirillum sp. TSO5
CCGTCTCGTCTGATTACCAACGGGGCTGGGGCAATCCCTTTCTCAGCTCACCTCGCTGCAACACGCCGATCCCTGCACCAACACTCGTCCGCGTCACCTGATCACCAACAGCGCTGGGGCAATCCTTGCCCCGCTTGCCTCCCGGCAACACGCCGGCTGATGAAGAACGGGCCGCGACCTATCGCACCAGTTCCATCCGTGCAACAACGCGCCACAGATGGTTGATCGACGTCCGGGAGGCGGCACCCGGCGCCTGCTTCACCATCACGCTCAGCCGGCCGGGCGGCTGCCGCTCAACGCCGTGAGGCGGCCGGGCCTCCGTCCGACAACAGCCCGTCCAGTGCCGCGCTCAGCCCGTCGAGCAGGGGAAGCGCCGCCTTGTCCCGCAGCAGGCCCGACCAGCCGGAGAACGGTGCGCCGCCCAGCAGGACCGCCTCCGCCCCGTGGTCGCGGGCGGCGGCGACCGCATCCAGGATCTCGTCATGGTAACGCGACGGCTCGGTCGCCAGATCGAGGACGCCGCCGCTGAGGAAGGCGATGCCGGCCATCCGGCCGGCTAGGCCCAGTTCGCCCGCCTTGGCCACGATCGCCGGACCCATCGCCGGGCCGAGCGTGACGACGGCGAAACGGCGCCCGCCGGACCCGGCGGCGCGCAGACCGGCCTCGCCCAGCCCCTGCACCGGCTTGCCGAAGACGGCCCGTGCCCGCGCCAGCCCGGGATCGCCGAAGGCGCCGACGATGGCGCCATCACAGTCGGGATGGGCGGCGAGCATGGCGGGCACCGCCAGTTCGGCGATCGCCAGATCGGCCGGCGTCTCCAGCGAGGGCGCACCGAACGGGGCGGTCGCCCCGACGATGGTCACGCCGCCGTCCACCAGCGCCCGCGCCGCGCCGACCATGCGGGCGGTGATGCGGGCCGAGGTGTTGGGGTTGGCGATCAGGATCCTCATGGCCAGTTCCTCATGACCGGTGCGGTTCCGGAAAGACGGTCAGCCAGTGGCGGGCGATGTCGGCGCGGCGGGCCGCCCAGACCCCCGGCTTTTCCGCCGCATGCCGCAGGATGCGCTCCAGCGCCCCCATGCGCCCCGGCCGGCCGATCATCCGCAGGTGAAGCCCGACCGACAGCATCCGCCCGCCCTCCCCATGCAGCCAGTCCATCGCATCGGTGACGTAGCCGGCGAAATCGGCCCCGGCGAAGCGCTGGGTGTGGAAGTAATGCATGTCGTTGGTGTCGAACGCATAGGGCAGCACGACATGGCGCCGTCCACCGATCTCCAGGTCGTAGGGGATGTCGTCGTTGTAGGCGTCGCTGTCGTAGAGGAACCCCCCCTCCTCCACCAGCAGCCGGCGGGTGTTGGGGGACGCGGATGAGCGGGTGTGCCAGCCGACCGGGCGCTCGCCGGTCGCCTCGCGGATCGCCGCCACGGCGCGGGCGATGGCTTGGCGCTCCTCCTCCTCCGCCATGTCGGCGTGGCTTTCCCAACGCCAGCCATGGGCGGCGATCTCGTACCCGCGCGCCACCGCGTCGCGGGCCAGCTCGGGGGAACGCTGCACCGCCCGGCCGCAGGCGCTGACCGTCAGCGGGATGCCGTAGCGGTCGAACAGATCCATGATCCGCCACCACGCCGCGCGGGTGCCGTATTCAAAATGGCTGTCGATGCAGGGATCGGGCCCGGTGCGGCGGTCGGTCACTTCATAGACCGCCTCGTTGACCGGGTCGCCGTCGCGGACGGAGAATTCCGCCCCCTCCTCGAAATTCAGCACGAAGGACAGGGCGAGCCGCGCCGCGCCCGGCCATTCCGGATCGGCCGGCCGGCCGGCATAGCCGCGGAAGTCGCGCAACGGGGCGGCTCCGAAAGGTCCGTGGGTCATGCCGGTCACTCCACGGTTCCGGCCATGCGGGACAGCCCGACGGCGCGATCGGCGATCACCAGCAGGACCAGCGTGCCGAGCAGGATCAGGGTGGACAGCGCCGCCAGGGTGGGGTCGGGGGCCTCTTCGATATATTGCAGCATCTTGATCGGCAGGGTCTTGGTGCGGACGTCGGTCAGGAAGATCGACACCGGATAGTTGTCGAAGGAGGCCAGGAAACTGAACAGCCCGGCGACCAGGAAGGACGGCGCCAGCGCCGGGATCATTACCCGCAGCACGCTCTGCGGCCAGGTGCAGCCCAGCGTCAGCGCCGCCTCGATCAGGGTGAAGTCGAAGCGCGACAGGCCGGCGATCATCGTCCGCGCCACATAGGGCAGCGTGATGACCAGATGGGCCATCAGCAGCGCCGGCCAGCTGGCGGTGAAGCCGACGCCGCGCAAATACTGCAGCAGCGCGATGCCGAGCACAAGGCCGGGCATCATCAGCGGCGAGACCAGCGCAGCGGCGAAGGCCTCCGCGCCGGCCAACCGGCCGCGCACGATGGCGACCGCCGCCATGGTGCCCGCCACCAGCGACAGGGCGGTGGAGAGCAGCGCGATCTGCACCGACAGCCAGAGGGCGGGCCAGAACCCCTCCAGCGAGGCGATGCGCCCGTACCATCTCCACGAGGCACCGCCGACCGGCAGGTCGAAGACCGGAGTGGGCGACAGGCTGGCGGCGGCGATGACCAGCAGCGGCGCCAGCAGGAACAGGCAGGCGAGGATCGCCATCGCCCAGGAAAAGACCAGTGCGGCGGTTCTCATGCCCCGCCCTCCCGGCCGAGCCGGCTCGACAGCACGACGATGGCGACGGCGATGGCCAGCAGCACCACGCCGGCCGCCGCCCCGAAGGCCGGCTCGCGGGTCAGCAGATAGGCCTTGGCGATGGTGGAGGCGAGCGTCGGATAGCGCTCGCCGATCAGCAGGGTCGGCACCACATAGGCCGAGACCGACAGGGCGGAGACCAGCGCCACCCCGGCGACGATCCCCGGCATGCTCACCGGCAGCGTCACCTTCAGGAAACTGGTCATCGGATTGGCGCCGAGCGTCGCCGCCGCCTCCGACAAACGGGGGTCGAGCTGGGCCACCACGGCGAACACCGGCAGGATCATGAAGGGCAGGAAGATATTGACCGCGCCGACGATCAGCGCGGTCTCGGTGAAGATCATCCGCACAGGCGCATCGACGATGCCGAGCCCCAGCAGCACCGTGTTGATGATCCCGCTGGAGCGCAGCAGGATGGTCCAGGCGAACGCCTTAACGATGACGCTGGCGGCCAGCGGCAGGAACAGGCAGCCCAGCATCAGGCTGCGCCATCCCCCCTTGGCCCGCGCGATGGCGAAGCTGGCGGGATAGCCGACCAGCAGGGTGATGATTGTGACGGTCAGCGACAGCTTCAGTGAATTCCACACCGCGCCGAGATGGTGCGGCGTGGTCAGCAGCCGCTCGTAGGCGGCGAGGCTCGGCCCCGGCGGCCCTCCCGGCGGCGCCTGCAGGCTGACCGCGAACAGCAGGCCAAGCGGCAAGGCGAACAGCGCCAGCAGGATCAGTCCGGCCGGTCCGGACAAGAGCAGGGCGAAGCGGCGTTCCCGGTCGACCGGGGGAAGCAGCGCGATCATGCTGCCTCCTCCGCCGGGAACAGCAGGGTTTCGGCGACCGGCCAGCCGAAGGAGACCGGCGTGCCGGAGTCTGGCAACGCCTGCCGACCCGGCAGTTCCGCGGTCAGGACGGTGCCGCCAGCATCGATCTCCACTAGGCTGCGCGATCCCTGGAAGGTGACGCCGATGACGGTGCCGTGCAGGGTGTTCTCGCCCTCGGCCAAGCGGACATGCTCCGGCCGGGTGGCGACGATCACCGGCGAGCCGGGCAGGAAGCGGCGCGGCGCCCGTACCTGCCCCACCGCCGTCTCCACCATGGAGCCGTCGCCGTCGGCGGCGACCACGGTGCCGGGCAGCCTCAGCGACTGGCCGACGAAGGACAGGGCGAAGGCGGTGGCCGGCCGGTCGTAGAGCGTGCGGGGATCGGCGAGCTGGTCGATCCGGCCGCGATGCATCACCGCCACGCGGTCGGACATGGTCAGCGCCTCCTCCTGGTCGTGGGTGACGAAGATCGCGGTGGCGCCGATCTGCCGGAGCAGGCGGCGCAGTTCGCCCTGCATGGTTTCGCGCAGCTTGCGGTCGAGCGCCGACAGCGCCTCGTCGAACAGGATGACGCTGGGCTCGACCGCGATGGCGCGGGCCAGCGCCACCCGCTGCTGCTGGCCGCCCGACAGGGCGCGGACCGGCCGGTCCGCCAGGGTGCCGAGATGGACCAGCTCCAGCGCCCGCCTGACCGCGGCGTCGATCTCCGCCTTCGGTAGCTTGCGCAGCTTCAGCCCGAAGGCGACGTTGCCGGCGACGTCGAGATGGGGGAACAGCGCGTAGTTCTGGAAGACGACGCCGACGTTGCGGCGGTAGGGCGGCAGCCGGGTGATGTCCTGGCCGGCCAGTTCCAGCACGCCGCTGTCGGGATGGGTCAGGCCGGCGATCACCCGCAGCAGGGTGGTCTTGCCGCAGCCCGAGGGGCCGAGCAGCGTGACCAGCTCGCCGCGCGCCATCCGCAGGTCGATGTCCGTCAGCACCGGCGTGGCGCCGAAGCGCTTGGACACCCCCCGCACCGACAGATGGGTCGCCATGCCCCCGCCCGCCATCACAGCAGTTCCGTCGTCCAGCGCTCGGCCCACTTGCCGCGTTCCTTGGCGACGAAGGCCCAGTCGGGGGCGAACAGCGTTGCCGGGTCGGGGAAGCCGGCGGGGCGCGGGGTCGCCGTGTTGGTCGGCGCCACCACCGCCTTTTCCACGAGGATCTGCTGCACCGCCGGGCCGAGGAAGGCGTCGATCACCGCGTCGGCCAGATCCGGGGCCGGCCCGCCCTTGACCTTGGCGATGCCGGACGGCATGGCGAAGCCGCCCTCCTTCGGAACGGCGAGGTCAACCGGCGCCCCTTCCGCCTTGCGAGTCAGGGTGTAGGCGGAGAACTGGCCGCCGATCATCGACGCCTCGCCCTGTTCCAGCAGGTTCATCGCCTGGGGCGCGTTGGTGTAGACGTTGAGCAGGCTGGGAACCAGGCTCTTCAGCTTCCTGAAGCCGGCGTCGATGTCGTACTGCGCCTCGGCGAAGGGCTTGCCGGTCTCCAGATGGGCGGCGACCAGCAGGTTCCAGAACCCCTCGGTGTTCTGGATCGACGGGACGATGACCCGCCCCTTGTTGGCCGGCGCCCACAGATCGGTCCAGGAGGCCGGCGCCGGGGTCTTGGAATTGAAGGCGATG
Organism: Azospirillum sp. TSO5; assembly: GCF_003116065.1. Taxonomy (NCBI): domain Bacteria; kingdom Pseudomonadati; phylum Pseudomonadota; class Alphaproteobacteria; order Rhodospirillales; family Azospirillaceae; genus Azospirillum; species Azospirillum sp. TSO5. The sequence continues at coordinate 5,218 of NZ_LGQY01000045.1, forward strand.
CCGGCCCATGGGCGCTGGTAGTTCGCCCACATCCCGTCGCGATGGACCGCGCCGGCGACCAGCCGGTCCAGGTTGGGGCTGCCCTTGGCGGTGATCGGGACGATCAGCCCCTCGTCCGCCGCCTTGATCATCACCGGATCGTCCATGATGACGACGGAGAATTTCGGCGCCCCGCGGTCGGCCTGCATCTTCTGCAGGTTGGTCAGCGAGTTGGAGCCTTCATAGAGGATCGTGACACCAAGCGACTTCGTGATCGCCGGAAATACCGCTTCGTTGAAGTATTTGGCCGCGCCGGCCGGGCCGCCGACGACGATCTCCTTCGTTTGGGCGCGCAGGACGGACGGCATGGCGAGCGACGCGGCGAGGGCTCCGCCGGCCGTCAGCAGGGTGCGGCGGGACAAATCGTCAGGGCGCATAGGAAGGGCTCCGAACGGGGGGAAGATGGAACCGTCTTCGCAATCCCTGTGCCAAATGTGCACATTTTACCTTGCGCGCTGAAATCCAAGGCTTAAATACAGGTCCCGCGGCGAGGCTTCAAACCGCACCCAGCATAATGTGCACATTATTTTGGATGAATGCGCACAATTTTTCAGCACAGGTCCGGGAATGACGATGCGCGCCAGCAAACGCCCGCCTAAGGGCGACATCGAGACCGACGAGGCCGTCTACACGGCGATCCTCGACGCCATCCTGGCCGGGCGTCTGGTCGCCGGGACCAAGCTGGCGGAAACCCCGCTTGCCGAGCTTTTCGGGGTGTCGCGCGAACGAATCCGCAAGGTGCTGCACCGGCTGGTGGCGGAACGGCGGCTGGAGGCGGTGACCAACCGCGGCGTCCGGGTTCCCTGCCCGACCCCGGACGATGTGCGGGCGATCTATCAGGCCCACCGCGTGCTGGAGGCCGGGATCCTGGTGGAACTGGCCAGCCGGCTGGATGACGCATTATTGGGCAGGCTGGCGGACCACGTCGCCTGCGAGCGTCAGGTGGCGGCGGACGGCGACCGCGCCGCCTCGGTCCGGCTGTCCGGCCAGTTCCATCTCCTGATCGCCGACTCGCTCGGCAACACCGAACTGTCGGCAGCCTTGCGCGACCTGCTGTCGCGCTCCTCGGTGATGGTGTCGGTGTTCGAGGCTGCGGCGGACTCGATCTGCGGCACCAACGAACATGCGGCCATCGTCGAGGCGCTGCGCGCCGGCAACATCGCGCGCGCCATCGCCCTGTCCGGCGATCATTTCCGCCACATCGAGACCCGCCTGCGCCTCAAGATGCCGAGCAGCGGGCGGCCGGACCTGTCGGCGATCTTCCGCCCGCCGGCCCCGGCGGGCTGACCGCGCCCCGGATTTCGCCCCGGGTCCCGCCCTGGACTCCGCCGCCGCGTTGTTGCACGGACGGATCTGGTAGGGTAGGTCGGGGCAACGAAAAGCACGGCACCAGGAAGCGGCGCTCCTGAAAGAAGTTGCATGTTGGCATGGAGGCGGCGAGCGGCCGGATCGTCGCCGCCACGCTGACCGACCGCGATGTTGATGACGCCGCCCAGGTCGGCCCCTTGCTCGACCTCGGACGTCCGAACTCCGTCTGCACCGCCTAACCGGCGGTGGGGCCGGGGCAATCTCTTGCCCTCACCCCATCCATGCGACACGCCGTCGTGTGATCGACCACCACGCCGCGGTCGGCCAACATGCATTCCAGATCGCGGTAGCCGATCGGGAACTGCAGATACCAGCGCACTGCCCAAAGGATCACCTCTGCCGTGAACTGCCGGCCCTTGAACGGGCTCCCTACGCCTACTCGCTCGCCGTGGTGCGAGACCTGACGGAACCAGCTCACCTTTCAGCAGCCTGCTAGACAGCCTCGTTCCTAAGCAGGGCGCCCAGACGGCGCAGTCCCGGTTCGATCCGGTGCGTGGCGATGGAGGTGAAGCCGAGCCGGAAATAACGGCGGCCCTCTGCCGGATCGAGGAAGAAGATGTCGCCGGCCTCGATCAGAACGCCCTGGTCGCGCGCCCGGCGGACCAGATCGCGGCTGTCCAGGTCGGGCGGACCTTCGATCCAGAAGCTTTTCGCGCCGAAATCGCGGCGGAAGCGGCAAACGGGCAGAAGCTTCGGCAGCAGGTCGGCGATCCGCGCGGCCCGCTCCTCCAGCACAGTGGCGGTCCGGCGCAGATGCTGGCGGTAATGGCCGAGTTGGATGAATGTGGCGAGGCTGCGCTGGTTGTTGGTCGGCGGGTGGCGCAGCATCAGGCGGCGCAGGACGCGCAGTTCGTCGATCACCGGCTTCGGCGCCACGACGTAGCCGATGCGCAGGCCCGGCGCCAAAATCTTGGAGAAGCTGCCGGTGTAGATCACCCGGTCCGCCTGGTCGAGGCTCTTCAGGCAGGGGAGATCGGCATCCCCCTCCACCGACAGGTCGGATTCGTAATCGTCCTCGATCAGGACGACGTCGTGTCGGGCGGCGGCGTCCAACAGGGCGCGCCGCCGTCCGATCGGCATGACGGCGGTGGTCGGACACTGGTGCCCCACCGTCACGAAGGCGACCCGGCGGCTTGCGAATACCGCATCCGGCACGACGCCGAAGCCGTCGCAGGTCAGCGGCCGCATTTCCGTCGTCGCGATGCCCACCATGTGGCGCACGTCGGGATAGCCCGGATTCTCGATCCCCACCGGCGTGTCGCGGCCGACCAGCAGTTGGACCAGCATCGACAGCGCATGCTGCGAACCGATGGTAATGATGATCTCCCCCGGACCGGCGAAGATGCCGCGGCGGGGCAGCACCTTGTGGCGCAGCTGGTTCAGCAGGTCGGGGTCGTCGTCGTCGATCATGTCGCGGGCCCAGCGGGTGATCTCCTGCACGCTGGACGCCGCCTTCACGCTCTCGCGCCACGGGTTGGTCGGGAACAGGCTGGGGTCGAACTGCCCGAACAGGAAGGGATAGGGATAGTCCATCCAGTTGCGCGGCTTGGTGATCTGCGGCATCCGCGATGGCCGGATGGCGAAGCGCGCCGCCCAGCCGCCGGCCTTGTCCGCCGCGACGCCGGCGTCAGTGTGCTCCGACGCCCGCCGGTCGTCCGTCGAGGCGACGAAGCAGCCGCTGCGCTCCCGCGCGACCAGCAGGCCGTCATCGATCAGATGCTGATAGGCGGCGTTGATGGTGTTGCGCGAGATGCCCAGCGCCTCGGCGAGGCTGCGGCTGGAGGGGACCCGCATGTCGGATGCCAGCAGGCCGGTCTCGATGGCTTCCGCGATGATGCCGCGGACGCGAGCGCTCAGTCCCTGCGGGTCGCGCTCCATCCCGCCGAAAAGAAGCCGCCAGGCGGTGTCGATCTGCATGGTGCAACCGTCCTTCTTCCCCAGAGCCATCACGTTGGCCATCGCTTCGGTCAACCTGCCCCGGTATGCCCAAAAGCAAGAAGGGTGCCGGCCGGCGAAGGGCGGAACGGCGTCGGATGTGGCGGACGGGATGGTTACCGGACGGGCGTCTGCCCAAAGGGGCGCCACATGGCGCGGGATGGGGCAGCGGACCGGGTCTTGGACCAGTCACTGCCGCAAACCGGGAGGATCTGGACCTTTCGGCTGGGGCGGTGGCTGGGTCCTAATGGCGGCATCGGATTACCGGCATCGACGGAGACCCCGCCATGACCTTCAGCAAGACCCTGCTCGCCACCGCCTTCGTCGCAATCGGCGCGCTGTTCGGGGCCTCCGCCCCGGCCGTGGCCGCGGAGAAGACCGTCACCTTCGCCTACCAGGACATGATGACCCCCATCCGCGTCCTGATGGAAAGCGGCGAGTTGGAGAAGAAGACCGGCTATGCCGTGAAATGGGTAAAGTTCGGCGGTGGCGGCGACGTGATCCGCGCCATGTCGTCGGGCAACGTCGACATCGGCGAAGCCGGCTCCTCCCCCATCGCCGCGGCGGCCTCGCAGGGGCTTCCCATCACGCTGTTCTGGATCCTGGACGACATCGCGAACGCCGAACAGCTGGTGGCCCGCAACGGCAGCGGCATCAAGTCCATCGCCGACCTGAAGGGCAAGACGGTGGCGGTGCCCTTCGTCTCGACCTCGCATTACCAGTTGATGTACGCGCTGCAGGAGGCCGGGCTGTCGGGCAAGGACGTCAAGCTGCTGAACATGCGTCCGCCGGAAATCGCTGCGGCGTGGGAGCGCGGTGACATCGACGCCACCTTCATCTGGGCGCCGGTCCTGACCGCCGCGAAGAAGAACGGCACCGTCATCGCCAGCGCCGGCGACTTCGCCAAGAAGGGCAAGGCGACCTTCGACGGCATCGTCGCCACCAAGGCCTTCATGGCCGCCAATCCCGACTTCATGACGACCTTTGTCAAGCTGCTGGCCGCCGCCGACGCCGATTACGCCAAGACCGGGGACGGCTGGACCGCGACGTCGCCGCAGGCCGCCGCCATCGCCAAATGGACGGGTGCCGCCCCGGCCGACGTGCCGGACGGGCTCGCCGCCTACCGCTTCCCGACCCTGGAGGAACAGGCGTCCAAGGAGTGGCTGGGCGGCGGTGCCGCCGAGGCGCTGAAATCGACCGCCGAGTTCCTGAAGAGCCAGGGCCGCGTCACCGAACTGGCCCCCGACTACGGCCCCTTCGTGACCGCCGACGTGGTCAAGGCGGCGTCCAAGTAACGGCCCGCCTTCCTTCCCCTCCTCCTCAAGCCGGGAAACCAGCCATGCTCGAAGTCCGCAATGTCAGCGTCCAGTATGGCGGCGGGGAAAGCGCTACCGTCGCCTTGTCCTGGGTCGATCTGACCATCGAACCGGGGGAATTCGTGGTGGCGCTCGGCGCGTCGGGCTGCGGCAAGACCACCCTGCTGTCCTGCATCGCCGGCTTCCTGCCGCCGACGGACGGGGATATCCTGCTGGACGGCAAACCGGTCACCGGGCCGGGGGCCGACCGCGGCGTGGTGTTCCAGCGCCACGCCCTGATGCCCTGGCTCAGCGTGGTCGACAATGTCGCCTTTGGGCTGAAGATGCAGGGCATGGGCAAGGCGGAACGCAGCCGGCGCGCCCGCAGTATGCTGGAGCTGGTCGGGCTGGCGTCCTTCGCCGACAAGCGGATCTACGAGCTGTCGGGCGGCATGCAGCAGCGCGTCGGCATCGCCCGCGCGCTGGCCGCCGATCCGCGCATGCTGCTGATGGACGAACCGCTGGGCGCGCTCGACGCCTTCACCCGCGAACAGATCCAGGAACTGATCCTGCAGGTGTGGGCGGAGACGCGGAAGATGGCCTTCTTCATCACCCACGAGGTGGAGGAGGCGATCTTCCTGGCCACCAAGCTGATCATCATGACCCCGCGCCCCGGCCGGATCGCCGAAACGATCCCGCTGGATTTCAGCCGGCGCTTCCTGGCCGGGCAGGATGCCCGGTCGGTCAAATCCTCCCCCGACTTCATCGCGATGCGCGAGCGTGTGCTGGGCTTCATTCACGAGCGCAGCGACCACCGCGGCGACGCCGCCACAGGAGAGGCCGCATGAAACCCACCGCCACGGAGCAAGCGCAACCCGCCAAAAGCCTGGGGACCGGGCTGACCGGCATCCCGGCCGGGATGGTGCCGTTGAAGCGGCTGCGCCGCCGGATGCAGGGATTCCGGTCCCAGCCGGCGCTGATCAGCATGGCGGCCATCCTGGCGGCGCTGGCGCTGTGGGCGGCGCTGACCGGCCAGGGCGTGGTCAAGCCGCTGTTCCTGCCCAGGATCGGGACGGTCTTCCAGGCCTTCCTCGACGCGGTGGACGGACGGATCGACGGCGCGCCGCTGGTCGAGCACATCGCCATGAGCCTGCTGCGCGTGGTCAGCGCCTTTGTGCTGGCGGCGCTGATCGGCATCCCGGTCGGGCTGGCGACCGGGTTGAGCACGACCCTGCGCGCCGCACTGGACCCCTTCATCGAATTCTACCGGCCGCTGCCGCCGCTGGCCTATCTGCCGCTGGTCATCATCTGGTTCGGCATCGGCGAGACCTCGAAGGTCCTGCTGATCTTCTTCGCCTGCTTCGCCCCGGTGGCTCTGGCCGCCCGGGCCGGCGTGTCGGCAGCGGCGGCCGATCAGGTCAACGCCGCCCGGGCGTTGGGCGCCAGCCGCTGGCAGGTGGTGGTGCATGTGGTGCTGCCGGCGGCCCTGCCCGACATCCTGGTCGGCCTGCGCATCGGCATGGGGGTGGGCTGGACGACGCTGGTTGCCGCCGAGATGGTCGCCGCCTCCACCGGGATCGGGCAGATGGTGCTGAACGCCTCCAACTTCCTGCGCACCGATATAGTGCTGATGGGGATCTTCGTCATCGGCGTCTTCGCCGCCCTGTTCGAATTCGGCATGCGTTGGCTGGAACGCCGTCTGGTGCCCTGGAAGGGCAAGGTCTAACGGCACAGCCGGGAAGGTATCGCGTCCGATGTCGATGATCCTCTTCGGGGGCGTGACCTTCCTCGCCGCCGCCTTTCGCGGGGTGACGGGGTTCGGATACGCGCTGATCGCGGCGCTGGGTCTGCTGTTCCTGCCGTCGCCCGCCGCCGGCATCCCCTTCATCCTGATCAGCGACCTGCTGCTGACCGCATTCCTGCTGCTGGACCGCGAACAGGGAAGGGTGGACTGGGCGGTGTCGGGGCTGCTGCTGGCGATGGGCTTCGCCGGTGCGCTGTGCGGCAGCCTGATCGCCGCCAGCCTCGATGAGGGAACGTCGCGGCTGCTGGTCGCGGTGACCATCTTCGGGGCGGCCTGCGTCGCCCTGGTGCGCGAGCCGCCGCCCTGGCTGCGGCACCGGACGATCGGCGGCGCCATCGCCTTCGTCGTCGGCGTTCTGCTCGCCGCCTTTGCCGTCGGCGGGCCGCTGATCGCGGCGTGGCTGCTGGCCGGCGGGCGGGACCGGCGGACCATCAAGGGGACGTTGGCTGTGTTCTTCGGTGCAGTCGATGCGCTCAGCCTCGCCGGCCGCGCCATGGTCGGAGCCATCGATCCCGGCGTGGTCGGGCTGCTGGCGACCTACATGGCCCCCACCCTCGCCGGCTTCGCCGCCGGCCGGCTGCTGTCTGCCCGCCTCGGCGTCGATGGCTGGCGGCGGCTGGCGTCCGGAGGACTGTTCGCCGTGGCGGTGGCCGGGCTGATCCAGACCGCCGTCACCCTCGGCCTGAGCTTTACACCGTCATGAGGAAAAATCGAACGATGTCGAACACCGCCGCGAAATCGGCCACTGCCAAATCGGCAATCGTCACCGGCGCCACCTCCGGATTCGGCGACGCCATCGCCCGGCGGCTGGTCGCGGAAGGCTGGCGGATCGTCGCCACCGGCCGGCGCCAGGATCGGCTTGATGCCCTGGTCGAGACGCTGGGCGGGCCGGCGATGGTCCATCCACTGTGCTTCGACATCCGCGACGAGGAAGCGACGCGCGCCGCCCTGGACTCCCTGCCAGAAGAGTTCGCCGGCATCTCCGTCCTGGTCAACAATGCCGGGCTGGCACTGGGCACCGCGGCGGCGCAGGACTGCGACCTGGACCAGTGGCGCACCATGATCGACACCAACATTACTGGGCTGGTGACGATCACCCGGCTGCTGCTGGATCGGCTGATCGCCCGGCGCGGGTTGATCGTCAATCTCGCGTCGGTCGCCTCCAACTGGCCCTATCCCGGCGGCAATGTCTATGGCGGCACCAAGGCCTTCGTGAAGCAGTTCTCGCTCGGCCTGCGCTGCGACCTGTCGGTCCAGGGTGTGCGCGTGACCTCCATCGAGCCGGGCCTGTCGGAAAGCGAATTCACCCTGGTGCGCACCGGCGGCGACAAGGCCGCCTACGACGCGCTCTATGGCGGAGCCAACCCTCTGCAACCCGAGGACGTCGCCGAGACGGTGCGCTGGGTGGTCTCGCTGCCCTCCCACGTCAACATCAACAGCGTCGAGATCATGCCGGTCAGCCAGTCCTGGTCGCCCTTCAAGATCCACCGCGAAACGCCCGCCTGATCCCGCCCTGAGCGGCACCGCCTTCCAGCCCTAGGAGATGACTGATGGATGACGTCCTTCGGACCGACCTGTCACGCACAAACGACATCCGCCACATCATCGAGGCCGACCGTGCCCATGTCTGGCACCATCTGACCCAGCACAAGGGGTTCGAGACGACCGACCCGCGCATCTTCGTCGAAGGCAAGGGGATGCGGGTGTGGGACGCCACTGGGCGCGAGTATCTCGACGCCGTGTCGGGCGGCGTGTGGACGGTCAATGTCGGCTATGGCCGGGCCAGCATCGCCGACGCGGTGCGCGACCAGCTGGTGAAGCTCAACTATTTCGCCAATTCCGCCGGGTCGATTGCCGGCGCCCGCTTCGCCGAAAAGCTGATCGGCAAGATGCCGGGGATGAGCCGGGTCTATTACTCGAACTCCGGCTCCGAGGCGAATGAGAAGGTGTTCAAGATGGTACGCCAGATCGCGCACCGGCACCATGGCGGCCGCAAATCCAAGATCCTCTACCGCGAGCGCGACTATCACGGCACCACGCTCGGCACGCTGGCGGCGGCCGGGCAGGCGCAGCGCCGCGCCCAGTTCGGCCCCTTCCCCGACGGCTTCGTCGAGGTGCCGCATTGCCTGGAATACCGCAGCCAATACGGTGCGGTGGAGAATTACGGCGAGCTGGCCGCCGACGCCATCGAGGCGGTGATCCTGCGCGAGGGGCCGGACACCGTCGGTGCGCTGTGCCTGGAGCCGATCACCGCCGGCGGCGGCGTCATCACCCCACCGAAGGGATATTGGGAGAAGGTGCAGGACATCTGCCACCGCCACGAGGTGCTCTTGCACATCGACGAGGTGGTATGCGGTCTCGGGCGCACCGGCACATGGTTCGGCTACCAGCATTACGGAGTGCAGCCGGACTTCGTCACCATGGCGAAGGGCGTAGCGTCCGGCTATGCCGCGATCTCCTGCACCGTGACGACCGAGCGGATCTTCGAGCTGTTCAAGGACGATCCGGCCGACCCGATGTCCATCTTCCGCGACATCTCGACCTTCGGCGGCTGCGTCGCCGGCCCGGCGGCGGCGCTGGAGAACATGCGGATCATCGAGGACGAGAATCTCCTCGCCAACACCCAGGCGATGGGAGAGCGGCTGCTGGCCGGCCTGTGGGAGTTGTCGGAACGTCACCGCGCCATGGGCGACGTGCGCGGCAAGGGGCTGTTCTGCGGCGTCGAACTGGTGCAGGACCGGGCGACGAAGGAGCCGGCGGAGGAGAGGCTGGTACAGGCGGTCGTCGCCGACTGCATGGCCAACGGCGTCATCATCGGCGCCACCAACCGCTCGCTGCCCGGCCTGAACAACACGCTGTGCCTCAGCCCCGCCCTGATCGCCACCGCCGACGACATCGACCGCATCGTGGCTGCGATCGGCGGCGCACTGTCGCGCGTATTCCGCTGAAGGGCGGCAATTTGCCGAACCAAGTTGTCTGTGCCGAGACCGTCGCAAACCTGGGGGTACTTGCGCCGCACGGTGAAATGATCGGGGGGAGTGTTGGTGCACGGAGGCGAGCCGGACCGGTTGGCGGGGGTGCACGCGCCGTGTAGAAGGGCGGCCCCGTTGCCCTGACTAACGCGCCCGCCATGCGCTTCAAGCACAACGCTGCCCGTCGCCACCGCATCCCCAAGATACTGTTGACGGTGACGAATTGGTCCTCGAATGAAGCGGGGCTGCGCTGGCGCGGCAGCTTAACCTTTTGGGTCGATGAGGCCGCGCTTGCCGCCTGGCGGGCGGCTCCTCGGACTACACCGGGTGGGCAAGTGCGTTACGCGGACCTCGCCATTGAAACGGCGTTGATGGTCCGCTTGATATTCCATCAGCCGCTGCGCCAGACCAAGGGGTTGCTGGGCGGTTTCGTTCGAGGTTCCATCCCAGCCTTATGACGAAGCGCAAATCATAGATTTGCACGGTTGCCGGCTCGGTCGACGGGTTGGTGCGGAGCAGCAAAGCTCTGGGATACGTGCCATGTTTTATCGGGTCACCAAAGCGGGCGGCCAGCGATGAACGAAACCGGCCTCCCGCTCCAGCATCCGACCCAGGCGGATCAACCGTCGCTCCTCGCCCGGACGGGCAATCAGTTGGATGCCGAAGGGCAGTCCGTCTCCACCGACCGGCAGGGTCAGCACGGGGAAGCCGATCAGCGTGACGATGGCGGTGACACCGAGATAGTCGAGGATGGTCTCCACCGGCCGGCCGTCGATCACCGTCACCTCGCCATCCTCGTTCGGCCAGGGCAGCACGCCGCAGGCCGGGGCGGCCAATACGTCGATCTCCTCGAACAGAGCGACGAAGCGGCGGTAGAGCGCGGTGCGGGCGGCCTGCGCCTCCAGATAGGCGTCGGCGGTGATGCCGCTCCCCGCCTCGATGTTCCAGCGCACGGTGTCGGTCAGACTGTTGCCGTGACTGTCCAGCAGCGGGCCGTAGGCGTGACGGATCTGCGCTGCGCGCAACGTGCGGAAGATCGCCATTGCATCGCCGCAGTCGGGATGACGGTGCGCCACCGGCCCGGCGGCCCGCTCCAGCCGCTCCACAGCTTCGGCGAAGCGCTCCCGCACCGCCTGGGAGACGGTGGCAACGCCGAAATCGGCGGTGGCGCCCAGCCGCGTCTCCGATCCGTCGTCGCGGTCACCGATCAGGGACGTCGGGTCGCGCAGGTCGCTGCCGGCCATGGCCGACAGCAGCAGGGCGCAGTCCACGGTGTCGCGCCCGATCACCCCATGTGTCGACAGCGTGTCCCAGCCCAGCGCGCGGCCGGGCGCCGGGATCAGTCCGGGCGTCGGCCGGATGGAGGCGACGCCGCAAAAGCTCGCCGGCACCCTCACCGACCCGCCGAAATCGGTGCCGTGCGCCAGCGGGGCCATGCCGGCGGCGACGACGACCGCCGATCCGCCGCTCGACCCGCCGGAGGTCAACCGCGCGTCGAACGGGTTGCCCGTCGGTCCCGCCAGACGGTTGCGGCAGATCGCTCCGAAGCCGAATTCCGGCGTGTTGGTCTTGCCGATGACGATGCCGCCGGCCGCCTCGATCCGCGCCACCGCGATGTCGCTGGTGGCCGGCACATGGTCGGCATAGAGCGCCGAGCCGTAGGTGGTGCGGATGCCGGCGGTGTCCGTCAGGTCCTTCACCGCCACCGGCAGGCCATGCAGCGGGCCGGCGGGCTGGCCCGTCCGCGCCAGCGTCGCGTCCAGTTCCGCAGCCCGGGCCAGCGCCTCGTCCGCGGCGACGGTGATAAAGGCGCAAAGGTCGGGATCGGCGGCGGCGATCCGGTTCAGATGCGCCTCAATCACCGCCCGTGCCGAAAGCTCCCCACCGGCCAGACGCGCCGCCAAGGCGGCCGCGCCGTCCTGCCACAGACCGTCGCTCTGCACAGACATCCATCAATCTCCCAGCCGCTGTCCCGGCGATGGCGCCAAAAGCGGCAACTGCATCCGGTCGCCGCTCAAGATGACGGCATACCCGGTTCCGCGCTTCAGGAAACGCACTCCAGAACATGCTTATCATACTGTAATACATGGAAAATACCAAAATCGGCATGCCGTTTGCTAAGGGAGGACACATAGAACGGAAACGCGAAAGGGATGGTGCAGCCATGGTCAGCGCTTCGCCCAACGGCCCGACTTCCCCACGCGGGCAGACGCTCCTCCTGGATGGGATCACCCAACGCTACGGCGCCTCACTCGCCGTCGACGGGGTCACGCTCGACATCCGCGGCGGCGAACTGGTGGCCCTGCTCGGCCCGTCGGGCTGCGGCAAGACGACCCTGCTCAGGATCATTGCCGGCTTCCTGGCCCAGACCAAGGGCCATGTGATGGTCGGCGGGCAGAGCGTGGACGGCCTGCCGCCCAACCGCCGGTCGGTCGGCATCGTCTTCCAGAACTATGCGCTGTTCCCGCACATGACAGTGGCGGAAAACGTCGCCTACGGGCTGGATGCGCGCGGAGTCGACCGTGCCACCCAGCGCAGCGAGGCGCAGCGCATGCTGGATCTGGTCAAGCTCGGGCATCTGGGCGACCGCACCCCGCGCCAGTTGTCCGGCGGGCAGCAGCAGCGCGTAGCACTGGCCCGTGCGCTGGCGGTCAACCCGTCGATCCTGTTGCTGGACGAGCCCTTCGCCGCTCTGGACAAAAACCTGCGGTTGGACATGCAGATCGAAGTGAAGCGGATCCAGCGCCTGTCCGGCATCACCACCATCCTCGTCACCCACGACCAGGAAGAGGCGCTGTCGATGGCCGATCGTGTCGCGGTGCTGAGCCAGGGCCGCCTGGAACAGTTCTCCCCGCCGACCGAGATCTACGACGCGCCCGACAGCCTGTTCGTCAACACCTTCGTCGGTTCGGCCAACCTGCTGGGCGGGGTGCTGGTCGACAGCGACCGCACCGCTGGCCGGGTGCGGCTGGATGCCGGCGGGCTGATCGAGACGCGCGCGCCCAAGGACGACCTGCGGCCAGGTTCCCGCGTCACCGTCTGCCTGCGCCCTGAACATCTGAGCGTCGATCCGGCCGCGACCGATGCCGACACGCTGAACGGCGTGGTGGAGATGGGGCTGCCGCTGGGCGCCACAGTCGTCCATGAGATCCGCGTCGGCGACGGCACCGCCGTCAAGGTGTCGGAACCGCGCACCCAGCGCGCCGACCTGCTGGCCCCCGGGACGCCGGTACGGCTGGCGCCGGTCGCCCCCCGCCTCGCCTCGGTCTTCGCCGCGGCCTGACCTGCTTATTGCCCCTTAGATCCGCCCACTTCCTCTCACCTTCAGGTCCCCTCTCACCTTCAGGAGTGAACGATGCTGCTGACCCGCCGCAATCTGATGCAGACGGCGCTGACGCTGGGTGCCATGCACGCCTTCCCCGGCCTGACCTGGGCGCAGGCGCGCCCGTTGGTCTTCGCGACCTTCACCGGCAGCTGGGAGGAAGCTCACAAAGCGGTGCTCGTCCCCGCCTTCCGCAAGGCGGCAGACAATGCCAATATAGTTCTGGACCCGATGCTGTCGGTCGACCAGATCGCCAAGGTCAACGCCGCCAAGTCCAACCCGCCGATCGACGTCATGCTGCATGATCCGGGTCCGGCGCTTCAGGCCATCGCGCAGGATCTCGTCGAACCCTATCCGGTTGAAAAAAGCGCTCATTACAAGGACCTGATCCCGGCTGCGCAGATCCCGATGGGGCCGGCGCCCTTCTTCCAGGTGGTGGGCATCACCTACAACCCGGAAACGGTCAAGACGCCGCCGACCTCCTGGGCCGACCTGTGGAAGCCGGAATTCAAGGGCCGCGTCGGCATCACCAACCTGAACTCGACGCTCGGCACCGGCTTCATGGTGGAACTGGCCAAGATGCATGGCGGGTCGGAAGCCAACATCGACCCGGCCTTCAAGGCCATCGAGGCGCTGCGCCCCAGCCTCGCCGCCGTCGCCGCCAACCCCGGCCAGCTCGCCACCCTGTTCCAGCAGGGCCAGATCGACATTTCCCCCGGCAACTTCAACGCCATCCAGATCCTGAAGGCGCGCGGCGTCCCGGTTGAGTTCGTCATTCCGAAGGAGGGCGCCATCGCCTTCAAGACCACCATCCACATCGTCAAGAACTCCCCCAACAAGGAGCTGGCCTTCAAGCTGATCGAAGCCGCCCTGTCGCCGGAGGTGCAGGCCACGCTGATGGAGGAGCCCTATCTGATCGTGCCGACCAACACCAAGGTCGCGATCAAGGGCGAGCTGGCCAAGGATCATGCCGAGATCGCGAAGAAATTCGTGTTCCAGGACTGGGCCAAGATCAATGAGCAGCGTGCCGCCTGGATCGAGCGGTTCAACCGCGAAATCCGCGTCTGACCATCCCACAAGCCCGCCAGCCGGAGGAGGCGCCCCATGGCCGCGACGTTGCGCGACGTCACCACCTACGACCTGAAACTCGCGGCTCCGCTGGCGGCGGGCTTCGTCCTGTTCTTCGTCACGCCGCTGGTAATCCTGCTGGCGCTGAGCTTCCAGACCGACCAGCAGGGCGGCCATTACGGGCTGACCCAATATGTCAATTTCCTGGGCGACAGCTTCAGCCTGGGGGTTCTGGGCTCCACCCTGTGGCTGGGGGTGAAGGTGACGGTGCTGACCCTGCTGCTGGGCTATCCGGTGGCATGGCTGCACCAGCGCTCCCCCGGCTGGGCCAGGGGGCTGATCATGCTGCTGGTGCTGCTGCCGTTGCTGACCAGCGTGGTGGTGCGCACCTTCGCCTGGGTGGTCATCCTGGGCCGCCAGGGCATCGTCAACGCCACGCTGGCCTGGCTGGGGCTGATCGATACGCCACTGAAGCTGCTCTACACCGACGGTGGCGTCGTCGTGGCACTGGCGCAAGTGCAGATGCCGCTGATGGTGCTGCCGATAATCACGGCGCTCAGCCGCATCGATCCGAACCTCGCCGATGCCTCGTCGGTGCTGGGGGCCGGGCATTGGCGGACCTTCCGCAAGGTGCTCCTGCCGCTATCGCTGCCGGGCATCGTCGCCGGCTGCCTGCTGACCTATGCCGCGGCGATCACCGCCTTCATCACGCAGAGCCTGATCGGCGGCGGGCAGATGCTGTTCATGCCGATGTACATCTACCAGCAGGCCTCCACCCTGCAGAACTGGCCCTTCGCCGCGGCGATCTCGATCGTCTTCCTGGTGTCGGTGCTGGTGGTGGTGTCGATCTTCAACGCGCTGGGCCGCCTGTCGCGCGGCTATGCCAACGCCTGACCAGGGGAGGCTGTCATGTCCAATATTGCCGGTCGCCGCATCAACCTCGACGCGCTCAGCTTCCGCATCGTCATGACCGGGATCGCGCTGATGGCCCTGGTCCTGCTGGTCGCCCCCACCGTGGTGGTCATCTGGGTATCCTTCACCAGCGGTTATTCCCTGAAATTCCCGCCGCCCGGCTATTCACTGCGCTGGTATGGGGAGTTGTGGAATGCTTGGCAGCTCCAGTTCGCCATGATGAACAGCCTGAAGGTGGCCGCCTGGGCGACCGGCCTGTCGGTCCTGCTCGGCGTCTCCGCCTCGCTGGGCATCGCAAGGTCGCCGACGCTGACCGCCAAGGTTCTTGACAGCCTGTTCCTGTCGCCGCTGGTGCTACCGGCGCTGGCCTTCGGCCTGTCGTCGCTGATGTTCTTTTCGATGATCGGTGTGCCTGTGTCACCGCTGACGCTCATCATCGGCCACACGGTCGTCTCCGTGCCATTCGTGGTGCGCAACACGGTGGCGTCGCTGGCCCAGATGAACCCGTCGCTGCTGGAGGCATCGTCCAGCCTGGGTGCGGGGCGCTGGTACGGCTTCCGCCGCGTCACCCTGCCGCTGATCCGACCCGGCATCATGGCCGGCGGATTCATCGCCTTCATGGCGTCCTTCGACAACGTCCCGGTCTCGCTGTTCCTGCGCGACGCCGCCACCGACATGCTGCCGATCCGCATGTGGCAGGATCTGGAAGGCCGGCTGGACGTCACCGTCGCAGCGCTGTCCGGCGTGCTGATCGTCGCCACCATCGCGCTGATGCTGGTGATGGAACGTGTCGCCGGTCTTTCCAAACGGTTGACCTGACCCGTGTCATACACCCAAAAAGAGAGAAACCCCGTAGGGCGTGAACTTGAAGGGCAGATGGAGATGGCGGTCGAGGTCGGTGACGACGAAGCGGAACGGAACGATATCGAGGAACCGGGCCTGCTCCTCGGCATAGCCGGCCGCGCGCAGCCAGTTGCCGACATGGAACAGCACCTCGTGCGGGCCCTCCGCGATGCCCTCGCCGCGCACGGTTGGATGGTCGAGCTGTCCGTTGACGCCGAGGTCGCCCGTGGCCAGCAGCCGACGTTCGGGGGTCAGTGCGTAAAGCTCCACCCTCATGCCATGGGCCGCGATGCCACGCGCCACGTCCACGCCATGGATCGAAACTCCGCCTGCCATGCTGCCTCCGTCTTCGGTTCGCCGCGATGGTAGCCGAGACGGCAACCGCGACGCCAGTTCCACGGCTTCCCCCGCTCTTTCCGGCGCTGGCCGGCATGACCGGCCTGCAGGCGCTGGTCGCGCTTGCCCTGTTCGCACCGGGGGTACTGGCGCCCCGATTGGGGATCGATCCGGCGGGGCTGGGCCTGTTCACCACAACCGGCTTCGTGGTCGGGATGGCGGCGTCACTGTACGGGGGCGTGCTGGCCGGGCGTCTCGGGCCTTTCCGGGTCGCCAGCCTCTGTGCGGCGGCGGTCGCTGCCGCCATGCTGTGCGCGATGATGGGCGGAAGCGCCGCAGGGCTGCTGGCAGCAGGAATCGCCATCGGCCTTGCCTGCGGACCTGAAACACCGGCCAGTGCCGCGATCCTCGGCCGGCTGGTTCGGGAAGCCGACCGGCCGATGGTCTTTTCCGTCCGCCAGACAGGCAACCAGATCGGCGCCATCGCTGGATCGCTTGCTCTGCCGCTTCTGGCCGTCGCCCTGGATCCCCGCGCCGGCTATGCGGTCATCGCCATGCTGGCGCTGGCCTGCATTCCGGTCTTCGAGCGGCTGCGGCCTGTCTATGATCCGTTGACCCGCAATGCCGCCGCTGGTTTCGGCCTGGGTACGGCGATTCAACTGCTGCGCGGAGACCCGGCGCTACGACGGATGGCGCTGGCAGCCTTCCCCTATTCCGCCAGCCAACTGACGCTGAACGGCTTTTTCGTGGTCTTCGCGGTGGAGGAACTGGGGCTGGAGCATGTGTCCGCCGGGGTGTCGCTGGCTGCCGGGCAAGCCGGCGGACTGGTGGGACGGCTCGGCTGGGGTGTAGTGGCATCGCACTGGATGGCGCCACGCCGGCTGGTCGGCCTTCTGGGGCTGGGCATGGCCGTAGCATCGATCCTGGTGGGATGGGCCGGAGCCTCCCTGCCCTTCCCGGTGCTGGCAATGGCGACCTTCCTGTTCGGACTGACCGCGAGCGGCTGGAACGGCGTGTTCGTGGCCGAGGTCGCAAGGCTGGCGCCCGCCGGCCGCATCGGCGAGGCGACCGGCGCCGTCATGGTGGGCGGCTTTGCCGGGCTGATCGCCGGACCGATCCTGCTGGTCGCCGCCGCCGCGGTCAGCGACCTCGCCACCGGCTATATCGCCGTGGGTCTGCTGGCGGCGCTGGCCGGCCTCAGCCTTCTCGGAGACAAGCGATGACCAATCCTCCGCGCGCGCGCGCCATTGCCGAAGCCGTGCGCACCGGCCGCAGCAGCGCCCGCGCCGAAACAGAAGCGGCGCTGGCCCGCATCGCCACCGGCAACCCGGCGCTGAACGCCTTCGTCTCCGTCGATGAGGCCGAAGCGCTGGCCGAGGCGGATGCCATCGACCGCCGGCTGGCCGCCGGAGAAAAGCCGTTGCTGGCCGGTGTCCCGGTCGCGGTCAAGGACACCATCTGGGTCGCTGGCCGCCGCGTCACCCAAGGGTCACGCCTGTTCGCGGACTTCCGTGCTCCGGCTGACGCCATCGCGGTGGAGCGGTTGCGCACTGCCGGCGCCGTCATCGTCGGGATGGCCAACAGCTCCGAATTCGCCTGCAAGGGCGTCACCACCAACCCACTGTTCGGACCAACGCACCACCCGCAGGATCAGACCCTGACCCCCGGTGGGTCGAGCGGCGGGCCTGCCGTGGCGGTTGCCGGCGGGCTGGTGCCGCTGGCGCTCGGCACCGATGCCGGCGGGTCGAGCCGCCGCCCGCCCGCCCATGTTGGTGCGGTCGGGTTCAAGCCGTCCTTCGGCGCCATCCCCTACGGCCCCGGCTTCGCCGAACCCTTCACCGGCATCGCCGTGATGGCTCCGATCGCCGCCGACGTCGCCGACGCGGCGCTGATGTTCGAGGCGCTTTGCGGTCCCGATCCGCGCGATCCCGAGTCCATCGCCGTCGCCCCTGCGGACACCCGACCGCCCGAATGCCTGACCGTCGCCTACAGCCCCCGCTTCGGCCTGGATGCACCGGTCGACGAGGATGTGCGGCAGGCGGTCGAAAGCGCGGTGGACGCACTGGAACGGGCGGGCGGGCGCATCGTCCGGCGCGATTTGTCCTGGCCGGCCGGGGTGACGGAAACGGCGCTGATGCCTTTGCAGCATGCCGGGCTGGCCGCCCTCTACGGCGACGCCTTCCGTCGCGACCCGACGCTGTTGGATCCCGACATCGCCGTGCAGATCGAACGCGGCCTGACCCTGACGGGGGCGGAGGTCGCGGCGGCGCAGTTGCTGGGGGTGGAGGTCGCACGCGCACTCGCCGCCTTCTTCACCGACGCGGACCTGCTGATTGGCCCGACGACGCCCTGCGTTGCCTGGCCGCTGGACCGGTTGGGTCCGGAGACCATCGGAGGGCAGGCGGTGCCGCCGCGGGCCCATGCCGTCTTCACCCCGCTGTTCAATCACGCCAGGGTTCCGGCGATCAGCCTGCCCTGCGGCATCGGCCGTGACGGGCTTCCCGTCGGGATGCAGGTCGTCGCCCCACGCGGGCGGGACCGCCGGGTGCTGCGCTTCGCCGCCCATATTGAAATGGTGCTCGCCGCCGGCGGGCAAGGACACCCCGGATGAGCATGGACAACGACGTTCCCAGAGACGCCTCCGAAACCGAAGCCGCCCCCCGGCGCCGCCGCACGGTGCCTCCGCCGCCGCTGGCGGAGATGGCGGTGGAACGCCTGCGTGCCATGATCATCTATGGCGAACTGCCGCCGTCGGCCCGCCTGATCGAGCCGGAGCTGAGCGAGAAGCTCGGCATTTCCCGCACGCCCCTGCGCGAGGCGCTGAAGCTGCTTGCGGCCGACGGGCTGGTGATGCTGCGTCCCAACCGCAACGCCATCGTCGCCCCGCTCGACGCCGGCGAGCTGATCCACCTGTTCGAGGCCGAAGGCTGCATCGAGAGCTTCGCGGCAAGGCTGGCCGCCGAACGGATGACCGCCGCCGACCTGCGCCGGCTGCGCGGTTTCCAGGAAAAGATCGAAGCGTTGCAAGGGGCCGGCGCGCTGGAGGAATATTTCTCCATCAACCAGAAGATCCACCGGCTGATCGTATCGAGCGCCAAGAACCCGGCCTTGGTGGATGCGCATGACCGGCTGCTCGGCCGGCTGGCGCGGGCCCGCTATTTCGCGCTGGGCGCTCAGGGGCGATGGAAGGAGTCGGTGCTGGAGCACCGCGAGATCCTGGCCGCCATGGAGGCCCGCGACGGCGAGACCGCGCAGCGGCTGTTCATGCACCATGTCGGCCGCACCGGCGAGGTGGTGGCCGCAGCCTGCGCCTCCCACAGGAATTCCCTCTCCCCGCCGGGGAGAGGGGGAAGCCTCAAAACGCCAACACCGGCGCTGGAGCGCTCTTAGGACGGGCGGGGGCCGGCAGGCCGCAGGGCAGGAACTGGCCGCGGCCGGGCTGAGCCAGAAGCGCGCCGTCGCGGCACACCACCGACCCGCGGGAGATCGTCGCCACCGGCCAGCCGGTGACCTCCATCCCCTCATAGGGGGTGTAGTCCACATTGTGGTGCAGCATAGCGTTGGCGATGGTTACCCGCCGGGTCGGGTCCCACAGGGCGATGTCGGCATCGGCCCCGACCGCGATGGTGCCCTTGCGCGGATGCAGCCCATACATGCGGGCCGGGTTGGTGGCGGTGAGCTCCACGAACCTGGTCAGTTCCATCCGCCCGGTCATCACGCCGGCGGAGAACAGCAGCGGCAGGCGCGTCTCCACCCCCGGAATGCCGTTTGGCACGCAGCGGAAGGGTGCTTTCTCGCCATGGACCTTCTTGCCGCCCGGACCATCGAAATGGAACGGTGCATGATCGGATGAGAAGACCTGGAAGGTGCCGCCGGTCAGCCCGTCCCAGATCACGGCCTGATTGGCGGCATCGCGCGGCGGCGGCGAACAGATGCACTTCGCCCCCTCGAACCCCTCCCCGCCCAGATCGTCGGCTGTGAGGAACAGATATTGCGGACAGGTCTCGGCATAGATCCGCAGGCCGCGTCCCTGTGCCCAGCGGATCTGCTCCACCGCATCAGCGCCGGAGACATGGACGATCAGGATCGGCACGTCGACCAGTTCGGCCAGCGAGATGGCGCGGTGAGTGGCCTCGCGCTCCGCCACCCGCGGGCGGGAGACGCCATGGAAGAAGGGAGCGGTCTGCCCGGCGCGCTCAAGCTTTTCGGTCAGCCAGGCGATGCAGTCGGCGTTCTCCGCATGCATCATCACCATGGCGCCCTCGCTGCGGGCGATGTCCAGAACCTCCAGGATCTGGCGGTCGTTCAGCTTCAGCGCATCATAGGTCATGTAGATCTTGAAGGACGTGTAACCCTCGCGGATCAGCGCCGGCAACTCCTGCCCCAGAACCTGTTCGGTCGGATCGGTGACGATCAGGTGGAAGGCGTAGTCGATGACCGGCTTGCCGGCCGCGCGCCGGTGATAGTCGTCCACCGCCTCGCGCAGCGACCGGCCCTTCTCCTGGCAGGCGAAGGGAAGCACCGTGGTGGTGCCGCCGAATGCGGCGGAGCGGGTGCCGGTGAGGAAATCATCGGCCATCACCGACCCGTCGCCGGTCGGCTGGTCGAAATGGACGTGTCCATCGACGCCGCCCGGCAGGACCAGCAGCCCGGCGGCGTCGATCTCCTCGGCTCCGGGGGCCAGGCCGGCGCCCAGCGCCGCGACCGTCCCGCCGCGCACACCGACATCGGCCTTGAACACGTCCGACGCGGTGGCAATGGTGCCGTTGCGGATGACCAGATCGAACTCCATGCACCCCTCCCCTCTTCCCTGGTGGCCGTCAGCCGTGCAGTTCCCGGAACAGGCTGCCCCAGCCCTCGACACGGCGGGTGTCGACGCCGGTCATGCGCAGCGCCTTCCACACCGCGGTGGACACGGTGTCGTAGACGGGGATGCCCAGCGCCTTTTCCACCCGCTCGGCCACCGGAGCGCCGCGCATGTTGGTGCAGATGATGGCGATGGCCTCCGGCTTTGCCTCCGCCACTTCGGCGCACATGCGCTCGATCCGCTCCTCGGTGATCTCGGAGAAGGAGAAGTTGCCGCGGTCGTTCAGATGGCGCTCCGCCACGACTTCAAAGCCGGCGGCATTGTAGTTGGCGACCATCCGTTCCTGGATTTCGTCGAGATAGGGGCTGACGATGGCGAAGCGCTTACGCCCCGTCGTCTCCAGAATCTCGTTCAGCGCCAGCATGGAGGTGCAGGCCGGGATGCCGGTCTCCGCCGCGATGGTGCGGCACAGCCTCTCGTCGGCATCGAAGCCGAGCCAGCCGGCCGAGGTGCCGTTCCAACCGATCACGTTCAATTTCGCGTCGGCCAGCAGGCGGGCAGCGTCGAGGAAGGGCGCATCGGTGAACTGGTCGAGCGCCGCGGCGCGCAGCGAGATCTCCTTGACGGTGAAGCGGCCGAAATGGGCCGACACCTCCGGCAGCCCGCTCAGCATGGCGGAGGTCACCGGTTCCAGAACCGTGTTGGACGACGGGGTCAGCATCCCCAGAAGGACGCGCTTGGTCAGGTCGGGCGTGCTCATGTTCGGTCCTTGTCGCTTCAGGCGTTTTCTTGTTTTCAGGGATTCAGGCGCGCGCCCACAGCGCGCGGGCGGCCTCGTCGGCCTCGATGCAGATACGCTCCAGGTCGGCACGCAGCAGGCGGCCGTCTTCCACCAGCATCTCACCGTCGACCATCACCATTTCGACGTCACGGCCCTGGCCGGTGTGGACCAGGGTGCCGAGCGGGTTGATCTGCGGGCGCAGATGCGGCCGGCGGCTGTCGAACAGCACCAGATCGGCGCTTTTGCCGACAGCCAGCGTGCCGATGCTGTCCGCCATTCCGACGGCCTCGGCCCCGCCCAGCGTCGCCATGCGGAAGACGTCGGCCGGCTGCCAGTCGGCGGTGACGCCGCCCTGGCCGATGCGGGCGGTGGCGAGCGCCCAGCGCATTGTCTCCACCATGTCGCCATGCTGGGTGTCGGTGCACAGCGCCAGATTGACCCCCGCCGCTTTCAGGGCCGGGGTCGGTGCGAGCCTGCCGGATGCGGCGTTGCATTTGGGCACATGCACCGCATGGGCGCCGGCATGGGCCAACCGGGTGATATCTTCGTCATCGACATAGAGGCAATGGGTGGCGAGAAGCCGGTCGTTCAGCAGCCCGACCTCCTCCAGCAGGGCCGCGGGCGACAGGCCGGTCGAGGCGCGGACGCGCTCCACCTCCACCCGGCTTTGCGCCAGATGGGTGTTGACGCGCATCCCGCGGGCCGACGCCTCAGCGGCGAGTGTCCGCAGGAAGCCGGGCGAACAGGTGTCCGGCGCATGGGCGGCCATCTGCACCTCGATGCGCCCATCCTGGGCCCCGTGCCAGCGGTCGTGCAGGTCGAGCGTCCGTCGCAGCAGATCCTCGCCGATCCCGGCATCGAAGCGCCATTCCCCCTGCGGCACGCGGGCGAAATCCACGTCATGCACCCGCCAGCCGGCATGGACCCGCAGCCCCAATTCCGCGATGGCGTCAAGCGTCGCCTCGGCATGGACGAAATGGTCGCAGACCAGGGTGGAACCTGACAGCAACGCCTCGGCCACGCCGAGCCGGGCCAGCGCCCGCGCCTCCTCCGGCGTGGCGTCGGTACCCTTGGGAACGCCGGGGGTGTAGGACGGGGCAAAACCCAGGTCGGCGGCGACGCCGCGCACCATCACCAGCACCGCATGGAGGTGAGCGTTGACGAAGCCCGGCGTTACCAGCCGGCCGGGACGGTGCAGCGTGCGCTCCGCCGCCGGCAGTCCGGCGGAGACCGGAGCCAGATGGGCGATCCGGCCGTCGCGGATTCCGATGGCGGCGTCCTCGATGATGCCCAGCATCGGGTCGCCGGTGATGGCGGTGACGCCGGTCAGCAGCAGGTCGAGCGGGAGCCGGGTCGGGGGCGCGGCCGGGGTCATGCCGTCGCACCCTGCCGGCTGACCGCCAAGGAGTCCGGACGTGCCTCCTTGCGCTGCTGCATCCCCTCCTCGCGGATCAGGTTCAGGATGTGGCGCTTGTGGTCGTTGAACTGCCGGCTGGTGATGTCGCGCGGGCGCGGCAGGTCGAGGTCGATCAGTTCGCGCACCCGTCCCGGCCGGCTGGTCAGAACGGCGACCTGGGTGCCCAGCACCAGCGCCTCGTCCACGCTGTGGGTGACGAAGACGATGGTGCAGCGCTGCTTCTGCCAGATGGTGACCAACTCTTCCTGCATGTCCATCTTGGTCTGGGCATCCAGCGCCGCGAACGGCTCGTCCATCAGGATGACCTGCGGGTTCAGCAGCAGGGCGCGGGCGATGCCGACACGCTGGCTCATGCCGCCCGACAGTTCGGCCGGGAAATGGTTCTCGAAGCCGTGCAGGCCCACCATGTCGATGTATTCCTGCGCCGCGGCCCGGCGGTCGGCCTTCCGCCAGCCTTTCAGCCGCAGATGGAAGGCGACGTTCTCCCACACCGGTAGCCAGGGCATCAGGTTGGCCTGCTGGAAGACCATGCCGCGGTCGGCGCCCGGCCCGTCCACCGGCTTGCCGCCGACCGTCACGCTGCCGCCGGTCGGCTTCTCGAAGCCGGCGATCATGTTGAGCAGCGTTGACTTGCCGCAGCCCGACGAGCCCAGCAGGCAAAGGAACTGGTTCGGTTCTACCGAAAGGCTGACATCGTCGATCGCCAGCAGATCGCGCTTGCGCTTGGCGTCACGGAAAATCTTGGTGATGTTCTTCAGCTCGATGGAGGCCATGGCGTCAGCCCTCCCGGCTTTGCAGGGTGGATCCGTGCTGCCAGTGCAGCGCCACGGACATCAGGAGCTTGATCAGGCCGTCGGTCGCGTAGCCGAGCAGGCCGATGCTGGCCATGGAAGCGAGAACGAGGTCGTAGCGCAGGAAGTAATAGCTGTCCCACAACACGTACCCCAGCCCGCTCTTGACCGCGACCATCTCCGCCGTGACCGTGAGCATCCAGGCGGCACCAATGCCGATACGCAGCCCGGCGAAGATGCTGGGCAGGGCCGCCGGGAACACCACATGGCGCAGAAGCTGCTGTTCGGTGGCGCCCATCATGGAGGCGGCGCGGATCAGGTTCCGGTCGGCCGTCTTCACCCCGTGGATAGTGTTCATCAGGATGGGGAAGAAGGCACCGAGGAAGACCAGGAAGATGGCCGGCTTGTTGGCGATGCCGAACCAGATGATCGCCAGCGGAATCCATGACACCGGCGGAACCGGGCGCAGCATCTGGATGGTCGGCTCCACCGTCCGTTCGACCCAGCGCCACCAGCCGATGGCGATGCCCAGCAGGATGCCGCTGGCCGCCGCGATGCCATAGCCGGCGGCGACCCGCAAGGCGCTGGACAGCGCGTCGGCCAGCCAGCGCCCGCTGTTGGCCTGTGCGGTCTCGTCGAAGCCGAACACCCAGTCGCCCCACGCATGCAGAACCACCGTCGGCGGCGGCAGCAGCGCCGCGGGCAGAAGGCCGGAGCGCGACACGGCTTCCCACGCCCCCAGGATGAAGAGGGGAACGACAGCACGTTCCCAGGATTTCCATATCGCCGTCATGAGCCGGTCTCCTGTCCCATTAAACATCTGGCCGGATGCAGCCTGTTGCGGATCAGAATCCCAGCTCGGTCTTCGGCTTGTTCGTGACGGTCTCCAGGAACTTATAGTCGAGGTTCTTTTCGGCGGCGGCGGAGACGTCGTGGCTGATGTATTTCAAGTCGCGCATCATCGCGGCGATGGCCAGCGTGCTGTCCTTGTGCATGGCATAGTCGGGCGAGGCGTTCTTCAGCGCTTCCGCGGCGACCGTCTTGTCCATTCCGGTGTACTTGTTGATGGTGTCGACCCAGGCGCCCTTGTCCGCCTTCAGCTTGTCGACCAGAGCCACGACGGACGCGACGGTCGCCTCGACCGCCTTGGGATGCTCCTTGATCACGTCGGACCGGGTGACGATCAGGTTGGTCAGGTTGCCGGCGGCCTGATCGTAGGGAAGCGTGAAGTGCCGGCCCACCCCGCTGCCGCGGATCTGCGAGGCGAAGGGCTCGACCGTACAGATCACGTCGACCTCGCCGCGCTGGAGGGCGGCGGCATGGTCGGACGGGTTCGGGATGTTGACGAACTGCACGTCCTTGTTGACGTCGATGCCGTTCTTCAGGAAGGCGCCGCGCATGTGGATGTCCTGGGCGTTCCCGCGCGACGCAGCGACGCGCAGCGGCTCTCCCTTCGCCTTGCGATCGGCAATCAGCGCCTTCAGCCCGGCCCAGTCGTCCGCTTTCAGCTCGATCCCCTTGGCGGTCAGAATCTCCGAGCCGCCATTCACCTGACCGGAGATGGCCACCACGTCGAACCCTTTGTCGAGAGCGGTGATGTAGTGGAGGTAGGTGACCTGCGCCACATCGATGCTCTTGGACACCAACGCCGTCAGCACGTCGTTGCCGGAATTGAAGTTGATGGCCTCGATCTTGACGCCCGTCGCCAAGTCAGGCGTCAGCGCCATCGGCAGGCAGTGGGCGCATTTGGCGAATCCCAGCTTCACCGCTTCCGTGTCGGCGGCTTGGGCGGTCACGGCAGCCGCGGACAGGGCGAGGACCACGCTGGTGACGGCGCCAAACGTGAAGGATCGAAGCGACATGGGCAAGATTCCCTGATGCGGTTGCGATGATCAGTCAGTCGCAAGCCGCGTGCCAAATTGTATACAATATGGTGATTTGTAATTTATCTCATTATATCAATGATATATGCTAATCCGTGATGAACATGCGTCAGCGTCCGCTCTTGCCTTGTTTTTAAGCGCATGGCATCATTCGCGCATCGCTGCACAATTCTTCAGCACAATGGGCATCGCCGGATCGACCATGAACACCGTGAAGACCGCCAATGCCTCCGCCGGGCCGATCCGCCGTGAAACACTGCATCACGGCGCCGTCGCGGAACTGCGCGCGATGATCCTTTCCGGCGAATTGCGTCCGGGGAGCCACGTACCGGAGGTCCAGCTGTGCGAACAGCTCGGGGTATCCCGCACGCCCTTGCGGGAAGCGCTGCGCGTCCTGGCGGCGGAGGGGCTGGTGGAACTTCGCCCGCACCGCGGCGCCGTGGTGACGCTCATCGATCCAATGGAAATCGCCGCCGTCTTCGAAGTGATGAAGGCGCTGGAAGCGCTTGCAGGCGGACTTGCCTGCCAGAGGGGCACGGTGGAGGAGTTCGCCGAACTTGACCGGCTCCATGCCCTGCTTCACGCCCAGTTCGAGGCCGGCGACCGGCTGGCTTATTTCATGACCAATCGTCAGATACACGCCCGGATCGTCACAATGACGCGCAACCCATCCCTGGAAGTCACCTATGCTGGCTTCGCCTCAAAGATCCTCCGCGCCCGGTCACTGGCCAATTATGATGCCAACCGCTGGCGCGACTCCCTGAGCGAACATGAGAGCTTCATGGTGGCGCTCCGGCGGCGCGATGTAGCGGCGGCCGGCAGTCTCCTGGCAGACCACTGCGGCCACACCGCGGATGCCGTCCTCGCTGCGCTCAATGTCAACAGAATCGAACGCTGATCCTCTGCAAGGTCCGGCGTGGTGCAGGGATCGGCGTGTTGCAGCGAGGTGAGCTGAGAAAGGGATTGCCCCAGCCCCGTTGGTAATCAGACGAGACGG
>NZ_LGQY01000097.1:0-30991 GCF_003116065.1 Azospirillum sp. TSO5
CTTGGAGGGAGTCGAACCCCCACGGCCTTTCAGCCACTAGGACCTGAACCTAGCGCGTCTACCAGTTCCGCCACAAGCGCGTCCGCGTTACTTGGGGTCACGCGGGGCGCTCTATGTACCCAGACCGGGCGCCGCGCTCAAGGAGAAAATGCGACCGCGCAAAAGTTTTTTGGGGCGGGGCCGTAACGCCTCCCTACTCCGCCGGCTTGATCGCGTAGAAGCGGTACACCCGCACGCCGGCCTCAATGGCGGCGACACGGCGGGCCCACAATTCGACCTCCTCCATCACCGCCAGCTTGGTGGGGGTGTCGAGCTGGAATTTCTCCAGATGTTCGACCAGCCCCTGAATGGCGGACAGGATCAGGCCGCGGTGGGTGTCGGAGATGTCCTCGGCGATGCGGAGGTCGAGGTTGCGCTGGGCGAACGCGTTCGCCATGCGGTCCTTCGGCCACAGGTTCGGCGTCAACGGCTCCTTGTCGCACCAGTTCTGGATCGCCTTGGCGCCCATCACATCCGCTTCGGCGATATAGTCGGTGATCAGCAGGTGGCCGCGCGGCTTCAGCGCCAGTTCCATGCCGTCGAACATCTGTTCCTTGTCGCGGACGAAGAACAGGCCTTCCTTGTAGACGATGGCGTCGACGCGCTTGGGATAGCCGAAATGTTCGGGATTGAAGGTCTCGATCGGCGCCTTCTTCTCCAGCCCCAGCTTGAAGGAGCGGACCATCCCCTCCTTCGCCAGCAGTTCCGACGCCTCCAGCCCGGTGACCCAGCAGCCGTATTTGCCGGCCATGGTGCGGCTGGTGCCGCCCAGCCCGGCGGCGAGATCCAGCACGCTCATCGCCGGGTTCAGGCCCAGCGGCTTGACCAGATAGGGGATATGGTCGGCGCCGCCGGGGGTGTTGAAGCCCTCGCCCCACATCTTCTCCGCCACCTCGATGCGGGTGGCGGTCCACAGCGGCTTGCCCCAGCGGTTCATGCCGGGACCGGGTGCGGCAGGCTGCGGCTGTTCCGGCTGGCGCGGCTGCTCCTCGCCCTTCTTCGCCTTCAGACCGGAGAGGTCATAGCCTTCCCACCACGCATAGAGGCGCGTCTTCAGGCTCGGTCCATGTCCGGACGATCCGTCCTTGTCCGTCATCGCCCTTTGTCCGTCATCGCCGTGGCACCCCATCCGCCGATCGACCTGCCGCCGCCGAATTCCCCATCCGGCGCCGGACGGCGCAGCATTCTTCCGGTTGTCCGGCCGAGCCCAAACACACCGCCCGCAAGAATGCATCCAGCTTCAGGTTAGACGGACGCTAATTGCATGCAAGTGGAAAAATTTCTCCGCGGAAACACACCCGTCAGCGCGCTGTTTTGGCAGGAGCCGCGCCCGATTCGGGCAGGGAGGCCATGCGCGTGCCCGCCGCGTTCAGCACCGGGGCGCAGGCCGCCGGCATTTTGCGGACCACCCGCGGCTCCGGCTTGTAACCCGGCGGATGCTCGATCGCGGGGGAGGCGCTGTCCAGCCAGGACATCAGTTCGTCGCCGCAGCCATCGCCGTCGGGCTGCTCCGCCTGCTGTTCGCACAGCGGGCTGCCGGCCGGGCAGTTCAGCCGGATGTGCATATGGCCGTCATGGCCATGCCAGGGCCGCAGCTTGTTCAGGAAGCCGCGGTCGGACCAACTGCGCTGGCACATCGCCAGCTTGATCGCCGGATTGACGAAGATGCGGGCGACGCGGGGGTCGCTGGCGGCGATCTGAATCATCCGCGCCTGCCGGTCCGACCAGTCGGCGGTGACACGCATGCGGTCGTAATCGACATACTTGACCTCGTCCAGCCGCTCGCGCCCGGCGCGGCCCATCGGCGGCAGGTCCAGCCGCAGCCAGACATCGGCATCCAGGCCGATCTGGTGACTGGCATGGCCCGACGGCATCGGTCCGCCGCGCGCCTGCCCCATGTCGCCGACCAGCGCCGTGCCGAGCCCGGCATGCGCCACCCGCTGGCCGAAGTCGCGGAGCATGTCGACCAGCACCGGATGGCCGTAGTTGCGCTGGCGCGACAGGCGGATCACCTGATAGCCGACGCCTTCCGGCGGCAAGGCGCGGGCACCGGCGATACAGCCGGCCGCGTATCCGCCGATGGATCTCGACGCCCCCAGCGAGGGGCCGGCCACCGCCCCCCAGGCGACGCTGGTGGCATAGGCCGGGATCGGAACCGGCTTTTTCTTCTTCCGTGACTTGGCGTCGGCATCGCCGGCCGCCAGCAGAGCGGCCACCAGTCCGACGCATGCGATCGCCTTGAAGGCGCGCCCGCCGAAAGCACGAATCCCCGCAAGATTCCCCATGTCCGTCCCCCCGCCGTCTCCGGCACCGCGGTCGATACCGCATATAGCGGATCCGTGGTTAAGGAATGATGGAGGATGCATCCGGACCGCACAACCGGACGGTCAGGCCCCAGCCCGATCCATCCGGGGTGCGTCCGATGGTCCCGATCGAGCTTCCTAGCCGCGCGGGAGCACTCCACCCTGGCTGACCGGACTAGCCGCAGCGAATATTGACAGCCCGTTATTAGCAATGGAAACGTCGAAGCATCATCAACAAGGAATTCGATAAAATGCCACCGACAATGAGCTACCGTATTGGCGATATCGTCAGTGTCCGCGGTTGCTTGACCCGGCTGATCGATATTATCAACCGTGATCCTATTCATTTGGAGGACCTGATCGGTTTTCACCGTGGGCGTCTCAGCCGCGGCTATTACCTGCTGCTGCTGAAGGAACCGATGGCTGCCGGGGAGTTCCAGTTCCTGGGCTACACTCACCTGTCCGGCGGCAAATACGGCCTGCCCAGCAACGACCCCGCGGCGGAGGCGGCACGGCCGACGGTGCAGGGGTCGCTGGAGCAGAAATTCGGGGTCGCCGGGGTGAACGGCCTTGCCCGCAAGATCGCCGGCGACATCCCGGCCACGGGGGAGCGCCGCCTTGCCAAGATCGTCCCGGTGATCGGCCACGATCAGGCCATGGGGCCGGCCGACCAGTATCCGGCGTCCAAACACGGCATTGCGCAGTTCAACCTGACGGTGCCGAAGAAATTCCTGGTTTCCGCCTTCGTCGATCCCAACCGGCGGTTCCAGGGCGGCGGCCTCGACCTCGTCATGGACAAGGGAACGGCTTATGACAGCCGGCGGGCGGTGTTCCAGTATCTGTCGGCCGCCTGAGGGCTATCAGTGCATGGGGGCAGTCCCCGGCTGTCAGTCCCCGCCAATCAATCCAGCGTCTGGCGGTAGCGCTTCAACGCCACCACCGTGACCACCGTCAGGAACAGGGCGAGCGCCAGCACCTCCGCCGCGATCTCGGCGAAGCCGTTTCCTTTCAGCAGGATGCCGCGGACGATGCGCAGGAAGTGGGTCAGCGGCAGGATCTCGCCCACCGCCTGCGCCCAGCCCGGCATGCCGCGGAACGGGAACATGAATCCCGACAGCAGCATCGACGGCAGGAAGAAGAAGAAGGACATCTGCATCGCCTGCAGCTGGTTGCGCGCCAGCGTGGAGAAGGTGAAGCCGACGGCCAGATTGGCGGCGATGAACAGGATCAGCACGGCGGACAGCAGCCCCAGGCTGCCCACGATCGGCACGTTGAAGAACAGCCGCGCCGCCACCACGATCAGCAGCACCTGGACATAGCCGACGACGACGAAGGGCACGATCTTGCCCAGCATGACCTCGAACGGCCGGACCGGCATGGCCAGCAGGTTTTCCATGGTCCCGCGCTCCCGCTCGCGGGTGACGGCCAGCGCCGTCATCATCACCATGGTCATGGTCAGCACCACGCCCATCAACCCCGGCACGACATTGTATTGGGTGATGCCCTCCGGGTTGTAGCGGCGGTGGACGCGCAGTTCCACCGGGTCCGGCCCGGCGCGCAAGGCCGTCAGCGGCCCGGTCAGGTCGGGGTTCAGCGCTTGGCGGGCGATGGCGGTCAGCGCCGACAGGGCGTTGCTGGTCGCCGCCGGGTCGGTCGCGTCGGCCTCCACCAGCAGGACCGGGCGGGTTCCGCGCTGCAGGTCGCGGGCGAAGCCGGTGGGGATGGTGACGGCGAACTGCACCTCCCCCTCCGCCAGCAGCCGGTCGATCTCGGCCTCCGACGCCGCGGTCCGGGTGATGGCGAAATAGCGGGAATTCTCCATCGCCGCGACCAGCGTGCGGGCGAAGGGGCTGGAATCGGCGACCAGCACCGCCGTCGGCAGCGCCTTGGGATCGGAGTTGATGGCGAAGCCGAACAGGATCAGTTGCAGGATCGGCACCCCCACCATCATGGCGAAGGTCAGCCGGTCACGCCGCATCTGGATGAATTCCTTCACCATCACCGCCATCAGGCGGCCCGCCGATATCCGCGCCATCGCACTGCCTCACAGGGCTGGAGTGCGGGGAGGGTAGCGCGGATAGGCTTGGGCGTCGATGCCCCCCTCCTACGCCACCCCGTCCGCGCGGTCGAACTGCAACGCCGCCAGCCTCGCATAGAGGCCACCCTGCGCCACCAGCTCGCCATGGGTGCCGGTCTCGACCACGCGACCCTGGTCCATCACCACGATGCGGTCAGCGTTCAGCACCGTCGCCAGCCGGTGGGCGACGATCAGCGTCGTGCGGCCATGCATCAGCCGGTCGAGCGCGTCCTGCACCATCCGCTCGCTCTCGGCGTCGAGCGCGCTGGTCGCCTCGTCCAGCAGCAGCACCGGCGGGTCGCGCAGGATGGCGCGAGCGATGGCGAGGCGCTGGCGCTGACCGCCCGACAGCCGCACGCCCTTCTCGCCCAGGAAGGTGTCGAACCCCTCCGGCAGCGCATCGAGGAAGTCCAGGGCATGGGCGGCCTCGGCGGCGGCGCACACCTCGGTGTCCGAGGCGTCGGGTCGGCCGTAGCGGATGTTCTCCCAGGCGTTGGCGGAGAAGACCACCGGATCCTGCGCCACGAGCCCCAGACGGCGGCGCACCTCCACCGGATCGGCGTCGCGCAGTTCGACCCCGTCGAGCCGCACCGCACCGGCCTGCGGGTCGTAATAGCGCAGCAGAAGCTGGAACACCGTCGATTTCCCGGCGCCCGACGGACCGACCAACGCCACCCGCTCGCCCGGCTTCACGTCCAGCGAGAAGCCCTCCAGCGCCGCCCAATCGGGGCGCGACGGGTAATGGAAGCGGACGGCGTCGAAGGACAATGCACCCGCCGCCGGAACCGGCAACGGCTTCGGCACGGCGGGGGCGCGGATTTCCGACTCGACGGACAGCAGGCTGAACAGCCGCTCGGTCGCGCCGGCGGCGCGCTGGAGGTCGCCGATCACCTCGCTGATGGCGCCAACCGATCCGGCGACCACCACGGAATAGATGACGAAGGCCGACAACTCGCCCGGCGTGATCCGCCCGGCCACCACGTCATGGCCGCCGATCCACAGGATGATGCCGACGGCACCGAACACCAGAACGATGACGATCACCGTCATCACCGCCCGCACCCGCACGCGGCGGATGGCGACGTCGAACGCCTCCTCCACACGGCGGCCGAACAGGGCGCGGTCGATCGCCTCGTGGGTGAAGGCCTGGACCGTGCGGATGGCGGCCAGCGTCTCCTCGACGAAGGAGCCGATGTCGGCGATGCGGTCCTGGCTGTCGCGCGACAGCTTGCGCACCCGCCGGCCGAAGAAGATGATCGGCGCCACCACCAGCGGAACCACCAGCGCCACCAGCCCGGTCAGCTTGGGCGAGGTGATCAGCAGCATGCCGGTGCCGCCCAGGAACAGCAGCGTGTTGCGCAACGCAATGGAGGCCGACGAGCCGACCACCACCTGCAGCAGCGTGGTGTCGGTGGTCAGGCGCGACAGGATCTCGCCGGTCTTGGTCGTCTCGAAGAATCCCGGCGACAGGGTCAGCACATGGTCGTAGACGGCGCGTCGGATGTCGGCGACCACCCGCTCGCCGATCCAGCTGACCAGATAGAAGCGGCCATAGGTCGAGGCCGCCATCAGCGCGATCACCCCCAACAGCACCAGCAGCGCCCGGTCGAGCAGCGAGGTATCGCCGCCGGAAAAGCCCTGGTCGATCAGCACCCGCATCCCCTGCCCCAGCCCCAGCACGGTGCCGGCAGCCACGGTCAACGCCAGCATGGCGCCCAGGATTCGCCACTTATAGGGAAGCAGAAACGGCACCAGACGGCGTAGCGGTCCAAGGTCGCGGCGGCGGGTATCCGCCTCGCCACGGGCGGAGGCGGCGATCATGTCGGGGGAGGGTTGGCGAGCCACGCGGTTCCCACTTGTCTGTTGGGGGTATTGATGCGGATCGCTGGCATATAGCGTTGTACGGGGACGCCAACAAGGCGACGGACAGGCGAAACCACCCGGAAAATGGCCGCGGAGCCCGCCGCAGACATCCTGAACGAGGCGAGATTCCGGGGTTGCGCCGGGGAGGGGGTTTTGGTATAGACGCCGCTCGCTTTGCAGGAACCCCGGCCATGAAGACTGACATCCATCCCGACTATCACGAGATCACCGTGGTCATGACCGACGGCAGCTCGTTCACGACCCGCTCCACCATGGGCAAGCCGGGCGACACGCTGCGCCTCGACATCGACCCGAAGTCGCACCCGGCCTGGACCGGTGTGCAGAAGCTGCTGGACACTGGCGGGCAGATCGCCAAGTTCAACAAGCGCTTCGCGAACTTCGGCCTCAAGAAGTAAGCGTTACCGCGCTTCTATCCTGCCGATGCGAAAAGGGCGTCCGACCAGTTCGGACGCCCTTTTCGTTTGCGCATGACGTGGTGGCCGTCTTACCCCACCGCCGCCGCAGCCTCGCGCTCCACGTCGGCGCGGACCATGGCGTCGAGCCGGTGGACGCGCATATACAGGCTGTGGCTGCGCTCCAGCAGGCTGCGCAGGCCGGACGGCAGATCCTCGTTGTCGGGGCCGCTGGGGTCGGAACAGATTTCGCCGCCAGACAGCGCGAAATCCTCGCTCGCCGCCTGCTCCTTCGTCATCTCGCCGGCATGCACGGCCTTCTGCGCCAGCAGCCACGCCATCACCTGGGTCAGACGGCTGGTCACCCGCATGGATTCGTAGGAGATCTGAAGACGCACCTGCGGCGGCAGCTTCCGGTGTTCGGCCGCATCATGATAGGCGATGTAATTCCGCGCCTCGATCAAGAGGGCCATCGTCTCGTCGTAGGGACCGTTGAAGAAGAAGGTGTGCGAAGTCATGGTCGTCGGCCCCCTCCTGCGGACTTACGGCCCTAGCGTGAGCCTTGCCGCAACTGATTAACAATTGGTGACCGGGCGGCACCCGGCAACCCCAGGCGGGGATTGACCGGTCTTGGTGGGTCCGCCCTCTTGAACAGGCAAAAGCGTCGATTATCTCTCGCTCGTCCGGCGGATGCCCATACGGGGTCCGCCATCAAACCGGCCCTTGGGCCAGCCCTCAGAGGACCGACCGATGCCGTGGTCCTCGACGGCCGTATCGCTCTTTCGGAGGATATGTCATGCGTAGCTACGACCTTTCGCCGCTGTTCCGTTCCACCGTCGGTTTCGACCGCCTGTCGCGTCTGCTGGAGACCGCGACCACCGGTGACGAGGCGGCATCCTATCCGCCCTACAACATCGAAAAGCTGAGCGAGGATTCGTACCGGATCACCATGGCCGTCGCCGGCTTTGGACTGGACGACCTCAACATCGTCGCTCACCAGAACTCGTTGACCGTCACGGGTAAAGCTAAGAAGGACGAGCCGACCGGCCAATTCCTCTACCGGGGTATCGCCGGCCGCGCGTTCGAGCGCCGCTTTCAGCTGGCCGATTTCATCAAGGTGACCAACGCGTCTCTTCAGAATGGCCTTCTGCACATCGAGCTGGCGCGCGAGGTACCCGAAGCGATGAAGCCGCGGAGCATTCCGATCGTCACCGCCGCCGGCAGCGCCGCGGTGGAGGTCGAGACTCCCGCCCTGACCCAGCAGGCGGCCTGACGTCTGACACGGTCCGTCCGCTCCTGACGCGGACATGAGAACGGCGCCCCGGACCATCCGGGGCGCCGTTTCTTTTGCCGATCAGTCGGTATTCGCAGTGGCTACTGGCCGAGCTTCGCGGTATCCAGCACGATCATCGCGACGCCGATCTTCTGCTTTCCGGCCGGATCCAACACCGGAACGCTGGCTTCAGTCAGCGTGGCGCCGCTTTTGTCGTCCTTCTCCGGATCGGTCATGTAGAGAT
Source organism: Azospirillum sp. TSO5 (assembly GCF_003116065.1). Classification (NCBI taxonomy): domain Bacteria; kingdom Pseudomonadati; phylum Pseudomonadota; class Alphaproteobacteria; order Rhodospirillales; family Azospirillaceae; genus Azospirillum; species Azospirillum sp. TSO5. The sequence goes on from NZ_LGQY01000097.1 coordinate 8,213, forward strand.
CGGCATTGCCGGTGAAGATCTTCTGCCATTTCGGCTCGTCGCCCTGCCAGAAGTCGGAGGTTCCGGCGGTCTGGCCGACATTCAGGCCGTGATCGTCCATCAGCAGGATTTCGACGATCCGGCCGTTGCTGCCCGCCACGGCCTGCTTCAGCTGTTTGGACACCGCATTCGACGACACCGCATCGAAGGCCGGGTTGGCGCCGCCGGCCTTGGTCGCCGCCTTCCACTGGTTGTCCATCTCGTCAATCTTGGATTGGGCGATACCAGCATGCTTGGCATTCTGCGACTTCACCGCCCCGACCACCGCCGGATCGGACAGCCAGCTCTGGGCCTGCGGACTGACCGCCTTGCGCACCGCCCCTTCCAGCGCCGGGTCCGCGGCCGACGCCATGGAAAGCGTGCCCACGCACAGCAGCGAAATCGCGCAGCCGGCAATCCAGTATCGAGTCTGCGTCATGTGGTGTCCTCCCAGTCGTTTGGCCCGGTCATGGGCGGGGCGATGGTCGGACGAGCGGAACTGGCACCACAGCATCGGGCGTTGTTTTTCCGTCAAACGGAAGATCAGCAATGCTGATAAAATGCTTTTTACCGACCTGACGGCCGGAGCGGCGTCACCGCCGTGGGAAGTTGTCCGGGGGCGCCAGCACCCACTCCGCATAGCCGGCGCGCATCAGCTCATAGGCGGCAACCAGCCCGGCCGCACCGGCATAGGCGGTAACCAGCACCTGCTCCGGCGACACCTGCGCCCCGAATCCGATCAGCAGAGCCCCCAGGAACGGCCCGCCCAGCAGAAATGCCGCCAGCCACAGCGGCTCGGCCGACAGCCAGGCGCCGAGCACCGCGCGGGTCCGTTGCGACAGGCGCAGCAACCCGCCGGCCTTGGCGTCGAGCGCTTCCAGGCTGCCGGCACGCAGCTCCGCCAGCCGCCGGCCGTCGGCGTCGATGAAGACGACCTCCACCTTCATGCCGTGACGGCGAACCGAGGCCCGCACCGAGTCGCCAAGCCGCGTTTCCAGCAGAATCGCGTTGCCGCCCAGCGCCGGCAAAGCATCGCGCACCTCCTCCGGCGGCTCGCCCCACTCACGCAAAGCCTCCAGGATGACTCGGGGATCGTCGCAGGGGATCGCATCCATATGGATCACCCGCCCCTGCGGCGCCGTCACCTTCAGGATCAGCACCTGCTCCGCCGGATCATGAGTGCCTTCGACGCGCAGGCCGCCCTCCACGACATAGGAGAATCGCAGGCATCCATCACGGCGGCTGAGCGTGTTCATGGCGGCACCCCTCCGGTCGCACCCCTGGCGGATCGCACCAAAGGGATCTTGAGCCTTGGTTATCTGGGCGTTGGCGTTGACATGACCAACAAACCAGCCGGGGGAACGGCCATCGCGACCAAGCGGCGAAAAAGGGGAAACCCGACCGGCCGAGGCGGCATCCGGGCATGAAAAAAGCGCCTAACCGGTCCGGCTGGCGCTTTCTGCTATCTTCCCTCTCTCCGAAGAGAGAGAATGGCGGATGGGGGGAGATTCGAACTCCCGATACCCGTGAGGGTATGCCGCATTTCGAGTGCGGTGCATTCAACCGCTCTGCCACCCATCCGCTGCCCCGTTTGGCGGGGTGGGCGGAACCTATATAAACGCCTTCGGGCGCGCAAGCCTTTTTTGCAGAAAAATGCGAAGGCCTTGGCCCGCATCCCTGTTGACTCTCAGCCCCTCCTGAGTATAGATCGTCGCTCCCATGAACGGGCTTGCGCATCGAACGGTGGGCGAGAAGCCCGCCGTTTGTTTTGACATAGGCAGTGACGACAATGTTTGCAGTGATCCGCACCGGCGGCAAGCAGTACAAGGTCGCCAATGGCGACGTGATCCGTGTTGAGAAGCTCGAGGCCGATGCTGGCGCCTCCATCACGCTCGATGACGTGCTGATGGTCGGCGACGCAGGCAACACCACCATCGGCACCCCGACCGTGGCCGGCGCTACGGTCGTCGCCGAGGTCGTCGCCCAGGACCGCGGCCCGAAGATCATCGTCTTCAAGAAGAAGCGCCGCCAGAACTACCGCCGCAAGAACGGCCACCGCCAGGACCTGACCGTCCTGCGCATCACCGGCATCAACGGCGCGGCCTGATCCGGGTTCTCCGGTCGGGCTTCCAGGCGCATCTTCAGTTTAGGAGCAACACCCCATGGCACACAAAAAGGCAGGCGGCTCGTCCCGCAACGGCCGTGACTCCGCCGGTCGCCGTCTCGGCGTGAAGCGTTTCGGTGGCGAGAACGTCGTCTCCGGCAACATCATCGTCCGTCAGCGTGGCACGAAGTTCCACCCGGGCGAGAACGTCGGCATCGGCCGCGACCACACCCTGTTCGCGATGGCCAATGGCCAAGTTTACTTCAAGCACAGCTCGAACGGCCGCACTTTCGTGAACGTCGTTCCGGCCAACGACCAGGAAGTTCCGGCCGTCGCCGCCGAGTGATCGGGCCGAGTAACCTCTAAGGTCGTTGCGCGGCCTGTGTCGCAGGCCTGCACGCTTGTGGGATAAAATCGGGGGACCGGGCGACCGGCTCCCCGATTTTCGTTTTCAGTCCGGTGCCGTCCCGCCGCCGGTTTCCCTTCCGTTTACGGGCAGGTTCCCCGATGAAGTTTCTCGATCAAGCCAAGGTCTTCCTGAAGAGCGGTGACGGCGGCCCCGGTGCCGTCGCGTTCCGGCGCGAGAAGTTCATCGAGTTCGGCGGCCCGGACGGCGGCGACGGCGGTCGCGGCGGCGACGTGATCATTGAGGCGGCGGACGGCCTGAACACGCTGATCGACTACCGCTACAAGCAGCACTTCAAGGCGCAGCGCGGCCATCACGGCATGGGCAGCAACCGCAACGGCGCGCGCGGCGAGGATGTCGTCCTGCGCGTGCCGGTCGGAACCCAGATCCTCGACGAGACTCAGGAAACCGTGCTGTGCGACCTGACCGAGGCCGGCCAGCGTCGCGTCTTCCTGCGCGGCGGCGACGGCGGGCACGGCAATGCGCACTTCAAGACGCCGACCAACCGGGCGCCGCGCAAGTTCCACCCCGGCTGGCCGGGGCAGGAGCAGTGGGTGTGGCTGCGGCTGAAGCTGATCGCCGATGCCGGCCTGCTCGGGCTGCCCAATGCCGGCAAGTCGACCTTCCTGGCCGCCACCACGGCGGCCAAGCCGAAGATCGCCGACTACCCCTTCACCACGCTCGCTCCCAACCTGGGTGTCGTCCGTGCCGGTGACGAAGAGTTCGTCATCGCCGACATCCCCGGCCTGATCGAGGGCGCGCACGAAGGCCATGGGCTGGGCGACCGTTTCCTCGGCCATGTCGAACGCTCGCGCATCCTGCTGCACCTGATCGACGGCACGGCCGACGACGTCGTCGCCTCCTACCGGACGATCCGGAACGAGTTGGAGGCCTATGGCGGCAACCTCGCCGACAAGCCGGAGGTCATCGGGCTGAACAAGGCCGACGCCCTGCTGGACGAGGAGATCGAGGAGAAGAAGGCGGCATTGGAGGAGGCGTCGGGCGCCGAGGTCATGGTGCTGTCCGGCGCCACCGGCCAGGGCGTGAAGCAGGTGCTCTACCGGCTGCTGACGGTCATCAAGGAGTCCAAGTCGGAAGAACCCGAGGTCATCCACGCCCCCGCGACCCGGTCCATCCCGCGCCCGCCGGTCGGCCAGAAGCTGCCCGACGACAGCGAGATGCAATGGGACGACGAAACCGGCGAATGGGTCGGCGGCGAGGACGAGGAGTTCGAGGAGGACGACCTCGAAGAGGGCGAACTCGAAGAGGGTGAGGAGCTGGAGGTCGGCGACTCGGACGAAGCCCTTGACGGAGAGGAGCCGGAGGGCGAAGAGGACGGTTCGGACGACGATACGGACGGAACCTCCCGCCATGGCGCTTGACGCCCCTACCCTTCTCGAATCCCGCCGGCTGGTCGTAAAGATCGGATCGGCCCTTCTGGTCGATGGGGAGACCCGGCAAATCCGCCGGGACTGGCTCGACGCGCTGGCCGACGACGTCGCCGCCTGCCGAAAGCGCGGGCAGGAGGTGGTGATCGTCACCTCCGGCGCCGTCGCCTGCGGGCGCGAGCATCTGGGCCTCGTCGGCCGGGCGTTGAAGCTGGAAGAGAAGCAGGCCGCCGCCGCCACCGGCCAGATCCGCCTTGCCCACGCCTATCAGGAAACGCTGGCCCGCCACGACGTCACCGTCGCCCAGGTCCTGGTGACGCTGGAGGACACGGAGGAGCGGCGGCGCCACCTGAACGCCCGCAACACCATCGACACCCTGCTGAAACTGGGCGCCGTTCCGGTCATCAACGAGAACGACACGGTCGCCACCGCCGAAATCCGCTTCGGCGACAACGACCGGCTGGCCGCCCGCGTGGCGCAGATGGTCAGCGCCGACACGCTGGTGCTGCTGTCGGACATCGACGGCCTCTACACCGCCGACCCGCGCAAGGACCCGAACGCCCGCCATATCCCCACCGTGCGCGAACTGACGCCGGAGATCGAGGGCATGGCCGGCGAGCCGCCCCCCGGCTACAGCAGCGGCGGCATGGTGACCAAGATCGCCGCGGCGCGAGTCGCCCTGTCGGCCGGCTGCCGCATGGTCATCGCCAAGGGCAAGCGCATGAACCCGCTGGCGGCGCTGGAACAGCGGCCGGAGGATGGCGGCGCGCTCTGCACCTGGTTCCTTCCCTCCGCCGAGCCGACCAGCGCCCGCAAGGCCTGGATCGCCGGCCATGTGAACGCCACCGGCGTGCTGGTGGTCGATGACGGCGCCACGCGCGCCCTGTCCCACGGCGCCAGCCTGCTGCCCGCCGGCGTCAGTGCCGTGCAGGGCGACTTCGACCGCGGCGACGTGGTGATCGTCCGCACGCAGGAGGGGCGCGAGGTCGCCCGCGGCCTCGTCGCCTACAGCGCCGACGACGCCCGCAAGATCCTGCGCCACAAGAGCACCGAAATCCCGGAGATCCTGGGATATCAGGGGCGAGACGAGATAATCCATCGCGACGATCTGGTGGTGCGGTGACCGTGATGTCGCGCACCCCGATCCGCGCCATCCTGTGGGACATCGACGGCACGCTGATGGACAGCGAGCCCTGGCACCAGCAGATCACCGTCGACGTCTGCCGCGGCTATGGCCATGAGCTGAGCGACGAGGATTGCCGGTCGATGCATGGCGTGGCGTTCCGCGAGATCTACGCCGCGCTTCACGCCCGCCGCCCCTTCCCCATCGACCTGCACGCCTGGGCCGACGAGATCAACGCCCAGTATGTCGCCAGCGTCGATCAGGTGCGTCCGCGCGACGGCGCCTTCGCCCTGGTGGAGGCCTTCGCCGCCCGCGGGCTGGCGCAGGCCTGCGTGTCGAACGGCGGGCGCATGATCGTCGACGCCAACATGCGCGCGATGTCGATCCCGCATTTCCGCTTCAGCATCGCCCGCGAGGACGTCGCCAACGGCAAGCCCCATCCGGAGCCCTACCTGCTGGCCGCGAAGATGCTGGGCCTGCCCCCGGAGGCCTGCGCGGTGATCGAGGACAGCCCCACCGGTGCCCGCAGCGCCAAGGCCGCCGGCATGCTGACCATCGCCTGGCCCCAGCACCCCGCCGTGGTCTTCGACGCCGTCGACCATCTGGTCGAGGATCCGGGGTCGCTGGATTGGGATGCGCTTTGCGGGTGAGGGGTTTCCGCCTGATCTCCCCTCAATCCAGTTCCCTCAATCCAACGTCCACTTTGCCATCTGCGGAAACGGCGCCAGCCCATTTTCCCCCATATAGGCGAACATCCCCGAAAAGCCGGTGAAGCCCGCCTCTGCCAGATCGAGCTGCCCGTAATGGGTCCCGCGCTCGATCCAGGCCAGGATCGGATGGATGCCCTGATACTCCATGTGTTTGTAGGAACCGGGAAAGAACAGGCATTCCTGCGGCAGTCCCAAATGCAGGACCACGGCGTAGGACCAGGCCTGAGCCATGATCTCGCCCTGGCGGACGGCTCTGACCAGGACCGGGTCGGGCGTGCCGTCGCGCGCGGTCTGCTCGGCCAGCAGCGCCTCGATATCGGCCTGCATGTCCCGGTTCATCGACGGCCAATAGCGGCGCGGCAGGACGATCATGTGACCAGCCTCGTGCAGCAGGTCGCCCGGCCCCATCAGGGTCTCCGGGTGGACATGGATCACGCCGGCACGGATATTCACGCCGGGCAGGAAGCCGTCGAGGCCGCCCTCGCCAAACTCGACCTGCATGCCGATTCCGCGCAGGAAGGCGACGATGGGTTCCAGCGCTTCGGGGTGATACATCCGCCCTCTCCACCATTTCGAACTTCGGCGGAGATATTCGCGCAATAGACGCAATCAAGCAAGCCGCACACGGAAAGCCACCCGATGCGCGTTGTCGCATCGGGCGGTGCGGTGGCAGCGGCTGTTTCTGGGGCCTCTATTTCTGGATGTTGACCACCGCCGACGCCGGGGCCAGCGCGATGCCACGGTCGGCCAACGAGGTCAGCCACAGATTGAGACGCTCAATCGTCGTCGGATAGGGGGAGGCGAAACCGACGGCAGCGCCGTTGGTCTTGGCAAGCTCCTCCAACTCGCGCAGTTGGTCGTCGATGGCGCCGCGCGACAGGTCGCGGTCGATGACACGGTCGCCCAGCGCCCGCGGCACACCGGCCAGATTGGCGAGCGGCCCGGCCACGCTCTTCGGATTGACCCGCGAATCGACCAGCAGCAGGCCACGCGCCTTCAGCACGTCGATCACCGGCTGCATCGCCGCCGGGTTGGCGGTGAATTTGCTGCCGGTGGTGCTGGTGATGCCGACATAGCCGACCGCCTTGCCCAGCGACCATTCCAGCCGTTCGACATTGCGGTCGGGGCCGAGCATGGTCAGCAACGCGTTCGGGCCGGGATCGTCGCGTGGATAGTTCAGCGGCTCCATCGGCACCGACAGCATCACCTCGTGACCCTTGGTGCGGGCCCGCTCGACCCAATCGTCCAGCCGCTCGGCATAGGGCAGGAAGGCCAGCGTGATGCCGGGCGGCAGCTTCGCCAGCGCATTGCCGGTGGTGACGCCGCTGAGTCCAAGATCGGACATGACGATGGCGATGCGCGGCCGCTTGTCGGTCGCCGGGAAGGGCCGGGCATAGACCTGCCAGGGCTTGCGTCCGTCCTGGGCGATGCGCGGCAGCGGACCGTTGCGGCTGTCCTCCACCAGACCCGGCACCGGCGCCGGGACCAGCGTCACCGCCGCCGCCGGAACGCCCGGCAGAGGCAGTGGAGCGGCGTCGGTGGGCAAAGGCGCCGCCGGCGCGGCGGCCTTGGGTTCCGGCACCGGTGGTGGCGGCAGCGGAGCGACCGCCACCGTCGCCGCCGGAATCGATGCCTGCCAAGCCTCCCGCGTCGCCTCGCCGTTCATGGCCAGCCAGCCGGCCAGCCCGCCACCGGCGACCGCCACCAGGGCGACGGCAGCCAGCAGAGGCTTGGACAACGGCTTGCGCGGCCGTCCCGCCGAATCGCCTCCATTGCGGCGGAAACGGCGCAGCCAGCCGAGTCCGGGGCGCAGACCCCGGACATCGAACCGCAGACGACCCAGCAGGGCGGGAGCCTTCACCGTCGGTTGCTCCGGTCAGCGCGCCGCGGCGCGCTGCTGGAACAGGGCGACGCCACGCAGCAGATCCAGCGCGCGGGCGAGCTGGAAGTCGAAGGGCGGCTCCGCCCCCTCCGCCGCCGCACCCTCTGCCGGAGCAGGCGCGGCACCCGGAGCTGCACCCGGTGCAGCCGGAGCAGCACCGGCGCCCGGCCCCGGAGCGGGCGCTGCCGGGTTCGGGGCCGCCGGCGTGCCGGGAGCGGCCGGGTTGGTGGTGGCCGGACGCGGCGCTTTGCTGGCGTCGGGGTTGACCAGCGCGCCCTTCAGGTCGGCTTCGCGGCGGCGGACGACGTTCTTGTCCAGATCCTCCACCTTGGCGACATGCACCTCGATGTCCGGGGTGATGCCCAGCTGCTGGATCGAGCGGCCCGACGGCGTGTAGTAGCGCGCGGTGGTCAGGCGCATGGCGCCATGGCCGGGCAGCGGGATGATGGTCTGCACCGATCCCTTGCCGAAGCTCTGGGTGCCCATGATGATCGCGCGCTTGTGGTCCTGCAGGGCGCCGGCGACGATTTCGGAAGCCGAGGCAGACCCGCCGTTGACCAGCACCACCATCGGCAGGCCCTTGATCAGGTCACCCGGCTTGGCGTTGAAGCGGGTGCCCTCCTCCGCCCGCCGGCCGCGGGTCGACACGATCTCCCCCTTCTCCAGGAAGGTATCGGACACCGACACCGCCTGATCGAGCAGTCCGCCCGGATTGTTGCGCAGGTCGAGCACGAAGCCCTTCAGCTTGTCGCCCAACTGCTGCTGGATGGAGGAGATCGCCTTCTCCAGCCCGCTCTGCGTCTGCTCGTTGAAGCTGGTGATGCGGATGTAGCCGATGTCGCCTTCGGTGCGGTAGCGGACCGACTGCACCTTGATGACGGCGCGGGTCAGCGACACGGTGAAGGGCTCGCCCGCCTCGCCGCGGCGGACGGTGACCTTCAACTCGCTGCCCACAGGGCCGCGCATCTTCTCCACCGCCTCGTTCAGGCTGAGGCCCATCACCGCCTCGCCGTTCAACTGGACGATCAGGTCGCCCGGCTGCAGGCCGGCGCGGAAGGCCGGGGTGTCGTCGATGGGCGAAACGACCTTCACCAGGCCGTTCTCCATCGTCACCTCGATGCCCAGCCCGCCGAACTCGCCGCGGGTCTGGACCTGCATGTCCTGGAAGCTTTTCTTGTTCAGATAGCTGGAATGCGGGTCGAGCGAGGTCAGCATCCCGTTGATCGCCGATTCGATCAGCTGTTCGTCGGTGACCGGCTCGACATATTCGGCGCGGACGCGCTCGAAGACGTCGCCGAACAGGTTCAGCTGCCGGTAGGTGTCCGACGAATTGCTGGACTGCGCGGTGACGGTGGCGACGCCGGCGCCCAGAAACACCAGAGCAGCCGCCGTGGCGGCGCGCTTGATCATCCTCATCTACCCTTGTCCTTTCCCCTCCGGGGCGCCGAACCCGCGTTGCGGGTTGATCGGCTGGCCGTTTCGTCGCAGCTCGAAATAGAGATCCGGATTGCCGTCCGACGGCATGACCGCCAGCGGTTCCCCGCTGGCCACCTTACGCCCGACGGCCGTGTCGATCCGGCCCAAACCCGCAATCAAACTATGATATCCGTTGCCGTGTTCCACGATCAAGATAAGGCCATAGCCCTTGAACGGACCGGCGAACACGATCGTGCCGCCGCGCGGCGCCACCACGGCCGCGCCGGGGCGGGTCTGCACCGTCACGCCGCGGCTGGTGGCACCGAAGCGGTCGGCCTCGCCGAAGCGGGTGGTCAGCTTGCCGGCGGCGGGCAGCACCATGCCGGCGACCGCTGGCGGGCCGTCCGGGGACTTCGCGGCCAGCTCGCGCTCGCGCGCCGCTTCCCTGGCGGCTTCGTCCTTCGCCCGCTTTTCCTCGGCGGCCTTCTCTTCCGCGACCTTCTGCTCCGCGGCGCGCAGTTCGGCCAGCTTGCGTTCGGCCGCCTTGCGCTCCGCTTCCTTCTGGGCGGCGAGGCGGCGTTCGGCCTCACGCTTTTCCGCTTCCCGGCGAGCGGCTTCCTTGCGTTCCGCCTCGCGCCGTTCGGCCTCGCGACGGGCGGCAGCCTCGATGGCGGCGCGGCGTTCGGCCTCGATCCGCTCCATCAGCTGGCGCAGGTCGGTGGCCTGACCGGACAGGTCCGCCATGCGCTGGCCGACCTGGACGCGCTCCTCCTCCGTCTGGCGCGACAGCTCCTCGCGCCGGGCGATCAGGCGGTTCATCTCGTCCTGCTTCTCGGACAGCGACACCCGCGCCGCCAGCGCCTTCGCCCGCTGGTCCACCAGCTTGCCGCGGGTGTCGGCCAGCGCGGTCAGCGCCTGGGCCAGCGCATCGGCCCGCGCCTTCAGCGCCGGCACCGCATCGCGCAGCAGCAGGGCGGAGCGCAGCGTGTCGACCGGGCTTTCCGGCCGGGCCAGCGCCGCCTCCGGCGGGATGCGCGCCAGCCGCTGCAGGGCGGCCAGCAGGGTGGCGATCTGCTGCCGCTCGGCGTCGAGACCGGCGGAACGGTCCCGCTCCTCCGCCTCCAGCGCGGCGAGCGACTCCTCCAACTGGTCGAGCGTCTGTTCCTGCCCGCGCGCCTGATCGGCCAGCGCGATCAGCCGGCCGCGCAGGTCGTCGAGTTCGGTCTGAAGCGCCTGGGACTGGCGTTCCAACTGCTGCTGGCGCTGCTTGCCGGTCTGAAGCTGCTGTTCGACGCGCTTCAGCGTGTCCTTGGGCGCTTCGGACTGCGCATTCGCCGGCTGGGCGAGGATCAGGCCGGCGATGACGACGAAGCCGGCGAGGATACCCTCTCCCGCCCCGGATACCCTCTCCCCAGCGGATACCCTCTCCCCCCCGGGGAGAGGGTTGGGTGAGGGGGATGCATTGCGGGATGTAAATGGAAATGCGGAACCAAGCGCCGGAATTCCCGCGACTCCACGCCACGCGCCCCCCTCACCCCGACCCTCTCCCTGGGGGGGAGAGGGGGACTCGAGCGCAAAGGGAACGCCCGGCGCCATCCGTTACTCCGCCGCCGCGCGGGCAGCGGTGCGGACCAGCAGGTTGCGGCCGGTCATCTCCGCCGGCTTCGGCAGGCCCAGCAGGTCGAGCAGAGTCGGCGCGATGTCGGCCAGACGGCCGCTCTCGATCCGCGCGCCGGCCGGGCCGTTGATCAGGATCAGCGGCACCTTGTCCAGCGTGTGGGCGGTGTGCGGGCCGCCGGTCTCCGGATCCTTCATCAGCTCGCAGTTGCCGTGATCCGCGGTGACCAGCATGGTGCCGCCGGCGCGGCGCACCGCGGCCTCCACCTGACCCAGGCTGCCGTCGACCGCCTGCACCGCCTTGATGGCGGCGTCGAGCATGCCGCTGTGGCCGACCATGTCGGGGTTGGCGAAGTTGACGACGATCAGGTCGTACTTGCCCGAATCGATGGCGCCGACCAGCTTGTCGGTCACTTCCGAAGCGGACATCTCCGGCTGCAGGTCGTAGGTGGCGACCTTCGGCGACGGGACCAGGATGCGGTCCTCGCCCTCATAGACCCGCTCCTCGCCGCCGTTGAAGAAGAAGGTGACGTGCGGGTACTTCTCCGTCTCGGCGATGCGCAGCTGCTTCATTCCGGCCTCGGAAACCACCTCGCCCAGCACCTTGGTGAGAGATTTCGGCGGAAAGATGGTGGTCATCAGCTTCGCCAGCGCCGACGAATATTCGACCATGCCGACGGCGGCGGCCAGCTTCGGCGCCCCATCCACCGGGAAGCCGTCGAAAGCCGGATCGACATAGGCGGCCAGGATCTCGCGGGCGCGGTCGGCGCGGAAGTTCGCCATCAGGATGGCGTCGCCGTCCTTCATGCCGGCGTAATCGCCGATCACCGTCGGCAGGATGAACTCGTCATGCTTGTCGGCGGCATAGCTCTGCTCGATCGCCTGGATCGGATCGGCGGCGCGCTCGCCCTCCGCCTTGGTCATCGCGGCATAGGCCTTGGCGACGCGATCCCAGCGCTTGTCGCGATCCATGGCGTAGTAGCGGCCGATGACGGTCGCCACCTCGACGCCCGGCAGTTCGAAGACGTCGGCCATGAACTCGGCGACCTGATCCTTGGCGCTCTGCGGCGGAACGTCGCGGCCGTCGGTGAAGGCGTGGACCGCCACCGGAACCCCCTCGCGCGACAGCACGCCGGCCAGCGCCGCGATGTGGTCCTGGTGCGAATGGACGCCGCCCGGCGACAGCAGGCCCATCAGATGGACGCGCCCGCCGGTCTTGTGCATCGCCTTGACCAGATCGTTCAGCGCGGCGTTGCGCTCAAGCTCGCCCTCGACGATGGCGTGGTCGATCATCACGAGGTCCTGCATGACGACCCGGCCGGCGCCGAGATTCATGTGACCGACCTCGGAGTTGCCCATCTGACCCTTGGGCAGGCCGACCTCCTCCTCGCTGGCGTCGAGGAAGGCCGTCGGCTCGGCCGACCACAGGCGGTCCCAGTTCGGGGTGTCGCCCAGCGCAATCGCGTTGTCGGACCGCTCCTCGCGATAGCCCCAGCCGTCCAGAATGCAGAGGACGACAGGGCGGGGTCGGTTGGTCTCGGTCATCGCGCTTACCTTTCTCGAAAGGTTGTGGTCTCGGAGTTTTGTGTTTTTCGGCTCCGGCGCTTTTCCGCGCGCCGGATGCGACGCAGGGAATCAGGATCTGTGATAGGGGTGACCGGCAAGAATTTGTTGGGCGCGATAGAGTTGCTCCGCAAGCATGCCGCGCACCAGCATGTGGGGCCAGGTCATCGGCCCGAAGGCGAGCAGGAAGTCGGCCCGCGCCCGCACAGCGTCGCCATGGCCGTCGGCACCGCCGATCAGGAAGGCGAGATCGCCGGCGCCGCGGTCGCGCCAGTCGCCGATCTTGGCGGCGAAACTCTCGCTGGGCAGCGCCTTGCCGCGTTCGTCCAGCGCCACCACGATGGCGCCGGCCGGCACGGCGGCGAGCAGCAGCTCCGCCTCCTGCCGTTTCAATTCGTCGGAGGAGAGGCGCTTTTTCACCTCGACCTCCTTCAGGGTGAAGGGCCACCCGAGCCGTCCGACATACTCGTCGAACAGGTCGCGGGTCGGTCCACCCCGCGACCGCCCGACGGCGGCGAGCCACAGACGCATGATGCGGCCCTCCGCCCTCGTTCCGCTCTCGTTTCCGCCCTTGGCCCGTCAGGCGCTCAGCCGCGCCGTGCCCGACGGCGTCGGCAGTTCCAGACCCCACATCTTTTCGATGTTGTAGAAGGTCCGGACTTCCGGCTTGAACAGGTGAACGATCACGTCGCCGGCATCGACCAGAACCCAGTCGCACTGGGCCATGCCTTCCATCTCGACGCCGCGGACGCCGGCCTGCTTCAGCTTTTCGGCCAGCTTCATCGCCATGGCGGCGATGTGCCGCGTGTTGCGGCCCGACGCCACGATCATGTAATCGGCGAAGGTGGTTTTCCCGGCGAGATCGATGACGGTGACGTCATCCGCCTGATCGGCGTCGAGCGACGCCTGAATGAGCGCCTTCAGGTCCTGCGGTTCCAGGATCTGGGGAACGGCGGCTGGCCGCGGAGCGGTCGCGGCCGTTTCGGTGTGCGTGGTGATGGCTCCAACCTCTTGCAACGGTTTCACGACCCGGCGGCCCGTGCCTGCCGGATCGCCGTCGCCGAGGCCGGGTGCAAGGGGTTGCGTAAGAACGCCCAGGCCGGCCGCCTGCGGCGCGCCAGCCCTTTGACCCCCGACACCGACACCCGCCGACGGGTGTAGCGTTGGGCGGCCTTGCCGCTCAACGCACTAAGAGAATAGGTGGGGCGGGCGAAAACCGCAACGGCCACCGAGTCGAAGATTCGATTCCAATGCTTCCAGCGCGGAATTTGTCGCAAATTGTCCGCCCCCATCAACCAAACGAAGCGGGTTTTCGGGAAGCGGCGCTGAAGCTTGGCCAGCGTATCGGCGGTGTAGCGGGTGTCGAGCGCGGTCTCGATCGCCGTCACCTCGATCCGCGGATGGGCGGCGACCGCCCGCGCCTCCGCCATCCGGTCGGACAGCGAAGCCATGCCGGACGCCGACTTCAGCGGGTTCTGCGGGCTGACCATCCACCAGACACGGTCGAGCCCGAGCGCCTTCAGCGCGAACAGGCTGATGTGCCGGTGCCCGGCATGGGCCGGGTTGAACGACCCGCCGAGGATGCCGACGGTGAGGCCGGCATAGAGCGGGCCGGAATAGAGGTGAGGGGCCTTTTGGAATCCGGACTTCAACCCGGAGCGCTTACCCTCTCCCCCCCGGGGAGAGGGTTGGGTGAGGGGGACACGCTTCGTGGATCGTCCGGCAGACGGAACCCCCTCACCCTGCCCTCTCCCCGGGGGGGAGAGGGTTCCACGGGAGGGAGGGGTGTCGGTCTTAAGGCCGCGTCTGGCCATCGCCGCGCACGACATACTTGTAGCTGGTCAACTGCTCGGCACCCACCGGGCCGCGGGCGTGGAACTTGTCGGTGGAGATGCCGATCTCCGCCCCCATGCCGAACTCGCCGCCGTCGGCGAACTGTGTCGAGGCGTTCCACAGCACGATGCCGCTGTCCACCCGCGACAGGAACCGCTCCGCCGCCGCCGGATCCTCGGTCAGGATCGATTCGGTGTGGTGGGAGCTGTGGGCGTTGATGTGGTCGATTGCCGCATCCACCCCGTCCACCACGCCGCAGGCGATGATGGCGTCGAGATACTCGGTGTCCCAATCCTCCGGCGCCACCGCCGTCACCCGCGGATCGACCGCCTGGGCCGTCGCGTCGCCGCGCACGGCACAGCCGGCATCCAGCAAATCCTTCACCAGAAGCGGCAGCGCGGTGTCGGCGATGGCGCGGTCGACCAGCAGCGTCTCGGCGGCGCCGCAGATGGAAGTGCGGCGCATCTTGGCGTTCAGCACCACCTTGCGCGCCTTTTCCAGGTCGGCGCCGGCATCGACATAGACATGGCAGTTGCCGTCCAGATGCTTGATGACCGGCACCCGGCTCTCGTCGGCGATGCGCTGGATCAGCGACTTGCCGCCGCGCGGGATGATGACGTCGATGTAGTCGCGCATCGTCAGCATGTGGCCGACGGCGGCGCGATCGGTGGTCGGCACCAGTTGGATCGCCGCTTCCGGCAGCCCCGCTTCGCGCAGCCCCTGAACCAGGCAGTCGGCGATGGCGCGGGACGAGCGGATGCTCTCCGACCCGCCGCGCAGGATGGCGGCGTTGCCCGACTTCAGGCAGATGCCGCCGGCATCCGCCGTCACATTCGGCCGGCTTTCATAGATGATGCCGACGACGCCCAGCGGCACGCGGACACGCTGGATGCGCAGGCCGTTGGGCCGCGTCCATTCCGCCAGCACGCCACCGATGGGATCGGGGAAGTCGGCGATGTCCTCCAGGCCCTTGGCCATCGCCTCGATGCGCGTGTCGTCCAGCATCAGCCGTTCGCGCATGGGGCCGGACAGGTCGCGGGCGCTCGCCATGTCCTCGGCGTTGGCAGCCTTGATCTCGGCCGCGCGGGCGCGGATGGCCGCCGCCGCCGCCCTCAGCGCCCGGTCCTTCGACGGTCCTGGCACGGTCGCCAGCGCGGCCGCGGCGGCGCGCGCGGCGCGGCCGAGGGTCAGCATCTGGTCGTGCAGGGCGTCGGTGGTGTCGAGCAGGGCGGACATGGAGGTCTCCAGACACTCTATCCGTTGAAGGGACGACGACCTTAACGAATTGTTCGGGGTTGCGAAAGCCGCGCGGTTGTGGGACTTCGGCGTTGCGGTATGGGCGGGCGTGTGCAAAACGCAACGCGGCATCCGCAGTGCCGGGACAGGTTTCGGGTAGGGTGACATGCTGACGCTGCTGCTGATCGTCTCCGCTTTCTTCGCCGGCGTGCTGAACGCCGTGGCCGGGGGCGGCAGCTTCCTGACCTTTCCGGCGCTGATCCTGGCCGGGGTGCCGCCGCTGAACGCCAACGCCACCAGCACGGTCGCGGTGTCGCCCGGCGCGCTGGCCAGCGCCTTCGGCTATCGGCGGGAGCTGGGCCGCATCCGCGACATCCACCTGCCCTCCTTCCTCGGCATCAGCCTCGTCGGCGGACTGCTGGGCGCCCTGCTGCTGCTGTGGACGCCGCAGAAGACCTTCGAGGTCATCGTGCCGTGGCTTCTGCTGTTCGCCACGCTGCTGTTCGCCATCGGCCCGACCGCGTCGGCCTGGGTGCGACGCAACGTCACCATCGGTCACGGTACGGTGCTGAGCGTGCAGTTCCTGATCGCGGTCTATGGCGGCTATTTCGGCGGCGGCATCGGCATCCTGATCCTGGCGACGCTCGGCGTCTTCGGTCTGACCGACCTGCACGCCATGAACGGGCTGAAGTCGCTGGTCTCCGGCTGCCTGAACGCCGTCGCGGTGGCGGCCTTCGTCGCCGGCGGGGCGGTCTATTGGCCGGAAGCGCTGATCATGCTGGTCGCCGCCATGGCCGGCGGTTATGCCGGCGCGTCGGTCGCCCGCCACATCCCGCCGCCGGTCCTGCGCAAGATGGTGATCCTGGTGGGAGCCGGCATGACCGTCTATTTCTTCATCACCAAGACCTGATCCCAACGGAGTCCCCCGGCATGACCGCCCCCATCGTCCGTGACGCGCTGCCCTACCGCCCCTGCGTCGGCATCATGCTGCTGAACGACCGCGGCGAGGTGTTCGTCGCCAGGCGCTCCGGGTCGGAGGGCGACTGGCAGATGCCGCAGGGCGGCGTCGACGACGGCGAGGACGCCCGCAGCGCCGCCTTCCGCGAGTTGGAGGAGGAGATCGGCACCGCGAAGGCGGAGTTCATCGCCATGACCGCAGCCCCCCACCGTTACGACCTGCCCGACGACCTGCTGGGAAAGGTGTGGAAGGGCCGCTGGCGCGGGCAGGAGCAGATGTGGATGCTGGCCCGTTTCACGGGAACCGAGACCGACATCCGGCTGGACACCGATCATCCGGAATTCGACGCCTGGAAATGGATCGACGCCGAAGAGCTGCCGGGCCTGATCGTCGCCTTCAAGCGGCCAGTCTACGAATCGGTGCTGGCGGAATTCCGTCCGCTGATCGCACGGGCAAAGGGCTGATCCGCATTCCCCTGCACCGATCCCGGCGGCATGTCCCAATTTTGACTGCGGTTATCCCCAACTTCCCAACGATGCCCGGTCCATCCACCACGTCCGCTTAACGAATCCTTGAGACGCCTTCTGGCAACGTCCCTCCTGCAACCGGAGTGCGCAGGAGCGGGCCGGCATTGGACGGAGGGGTGGCGTGTCGCTGATCAAGTGGACGGAGGAGGATGACGGGCGCGTTCGCCTGGGCCTGCCGAGCGACCTCGATTTGCCCATGGCGCAACCTCTGCTCGACAGCCTGCGCGCCGCCTTCAAGGCGTCGGTGGACATCAGCGTCCAGGCGGACGCGGTGGAACGCATCAGCGTCGCCTGCGTCCAGGCGCTGGTCGTTGCCGCCCGCGATGCGGCGGAACAGGGAAATTCCTTCGCCATTCTGCGCCCGTCGGAGGTCCTCGCCGATGCCTGCGAGGATCTGGGGCTGGCCGGCTGGCTGAAGCAGTGGAGGCGTGCGTGAAGAAGAAAGTGATGACGGTGGACGACTCGCGAACCATGCGCGACATGGTGTCCTTCACCCTGCGCGGCGCCGGTTATGAGGTGGTGGAGGCCGCCGACGGCCAGCAGGCGATGAGCGCCATCGCCGCCACCAAGGTCGATCTGGTCATCACCGACCTGAACATGCCGGTGATGGACGGGCTGACCCTGATCCGCAAGCTGCGCGCCATCCCGGCCCACCGCACCCTGCCGATCCTGATGCTGACCACCGAAGCGGACGAGAGCAAGAAGGCCGAGGGCCGCGCCGCCGGCGCCACCGGCTGGATCGTGAAGCCCTTCAACCCCGACAAGCTGGTGTCGGTGGTGCAGAAGGTCTGCGGCTGACCGCAAGCCGTCAGATTCAGGGAGGGCGACAGCCGTGGACGATCTCAGCCGCTTCAAGCAGACCTACTTCGACGAAAGCGCCGAATTGCTGGCCGTCGCCGAGGCCGGGCTGCTGCGCCTCGCCCCCGGCGAAGTCGACATGGACGAGGTGAACGCGATCTTCCGCGCCGTCCATTCGATCAAGGGCGGCGGCGGCGCCTTCGGATTCAACGATCTCGTCGCCTTCGCCCATGAATTCGAAACGGTGATGGACGGCGTGCGCAACGCCGAGATCCCCGTAACCACCGAACTGGTCGACACGCTGATCCGCGCCAACGACCTGCTGGCGCGCCTGCTGTCCCATGCCTCCGACGAGACGGAGGCGCCGGCCGGCACCACCGACGACACCGTGGCCGCCCTGCGCCGCTTCCTGGGCAAGGCCGACGCGCCTGCGGAGAAGGCGCCCGCAGCGCCGCCACCCGCCACGGTCTATCCCGACGACGAGGATGACGAGGCCGGCATCTTCGGCGACGCCCTGGCCGCCATCCAGGCCGCCCGCGACGATCAGCCGCTCCCCGTCCCCTCCGGCCCGGTCCCGGAGGGCAAGGTCCGCTGGACCATCGTCTTCCGCCCGAAGGCCGAACTGCTGCTGTCGGGCAACGAGCCGACCTACATGCTGCGCGCCCTGCGCCGGCTGGGCGAGGCGGAGGTGGTCTGCCATCTGGACCAGCTGCCGTCTCTGCGCGACCTCGACGCCGAGTTGCTGCACCTGTCCTGGACGGTGACGCTGCTGGCCGACCCGCAGGTCGACCGCGCCCAGATCGACGACGTGTTCGAATTCGTCGCCGACGACTGCGACATCCGCATCAGCGCCGAAGCGCCGCCGCCCGCGATCATTGCGCCGGCGGAACCCGCCCCAGTCCCTCAAGCGGCCCCCGTTCCGGCCACCGCCAACCTGCCGGAACCGGCCGCCCCCGCGGCTCCGCCGACCACCCCGGCCGCCACCACCTCCGGTTCGGCGAAGCCCGGCGACGGCGCCAAGCGCCCCAATGGCGGTGCTGGCGGCACGGGCGGCGGCGACCATACCGGGCCGACCACCCATACCATCCGCGTCGACCTCGACAAGATCGACCGGCTGGTCAACATGGTCGGCGAGATGGTCATCACCCAGGCGATGATCGCCGAGCATCTGCGCGACCTGCCGCCGGGCCAGTTCCAGGAACTGCTGGAAGGGCTGGAAGGCCTCGCCCAGCACACCCGCGAACTGCGCGAAAGCGTGATGTCGATCCGCGCCCAGCCGGTTTCCAGCGTCTTCTCGCGCATGCCGCGGCTGGTGCGCGAATGCGCCGCCGTCACCGGCAAGGAGGTGATGCTGGTCACCTCGGGCGAGACGACGGAGGTCGACAAGACGGTGGTGGAGAACCTCGTCGATCCGCTGACCCACATGATCCGCAACTCCATCGACCATGGGCTGGAAGGCCCGGAGGAGCGGGAGCGCACCGGCAAGCCGCGGGCCGGCACCGTGCATCTGTCGGCCGCCCACCGGTCCGGCCGCATCGTGATCGAGGTGACCGACGACGGCCGCGGCATCAACCGCGCCAAGGTGCTGTCCAAGGCCATCGAGAAGGGGCTGGTCCAGCCCGGAGCCACCCTGTCGGACGAGGAGATCGACCACCTGATCTTCCTGCCCGGCTTCTCCACCGCCGACCAGGTGTCCAACCTGTCCGGCCGCGGCGTCGGCATGGACGTGGTCCGGCGGAACATCTCCAGCCTGGGCGGGCGCATCGGCGTCTATTCGACGCCGGGCGAGGGCTCGCGCTTCGTCCTGTCGCTGCCGCTGACGCTGGCGGTGCTGGACGGCATGGTGATCTCAGTGGGGGAGGAGCGCTTCGTCCTGCCGCTGACCAACATAGTGGAAAGCCTGCGGCCGAAGCCTGCCGACCTGCATGGGCTGGTCAACAAGTGCGACGTCATGATGGCGCGCGGCGAATATGTCCGGCTGGTCCACCTGCACCGGCTGTTCGGCATCCCCAAGGCCATCGACGACGCCACCAAGGGGCTGGTCGTTCTGGTGGAGACGGAGGATGGCTCCCGCCTCGGCCTGGTGGTGGACGAGGTGCTGGGCCAGCAGCAGGTCGTCATCAAGAGCCTGGAAGCCAACTTCCGCCGGCTGGACGGCGTCGCCGCCGCAACCATCCTGGGCGACGGCCGGGTCGCCCTGATCCTGGACGTGGCGGGCCTGCGCGAAATGAGCCGCCACGGCACCGGCGGAGAGGCCGCCGGCATGGCGGGCGGCACCTCGAACCCTTCCAATCCCCCGTCCCTGCCCGCCCCGGCGGACAGGTCCGATCAGCGTCAACGCCAAACGGTTTGAGGCCCAGCGATGAGCAGTTCCACCGCAATCGCCCCCGTCAGCTCCCGCACCGATCTCCAGTCCGCCGGCGCCGCGAACGGGATCGAGGAGCAATACGTCACCTTCACGGTCGGCAGCGAGGAATATGGCGTCAACATCCTGGCCGTGCGTGAAATCCGCGGCTGGACACCGGAAAGCCGCCTGCCGAACCTGCCCGACTATGTCCGCGGCGTCATCAACCTGCGCGGCATCATCATTCCGATCTTCGACCTGCGCGCCCGCTTCGGCGGCGGCCTGACCCAGGTGACGAAGCGCCATGTCGTGGTGGTGATGCAGGTGGGCGAGCGCACGCGCGGCATCCTGGTCGACGCGATTTCCGACATCCTGGCCATCGGCCATGACGCCATCAAGCCGCCGCCCGACGTCGACAGCGGGCTGATCGACGCCGAATATCTCAGCGGCCTCTACACCGCCGAGAACCGCATGGTGACCCTGCTGAACGTGGGCAAGCTGTTCGCGGGCGAGCATGTCGACCAGGACGCCATCCCCCGCGCCGCCCTGGAAACCACCTGACCGCAGCAGGCTGCCGAGCCCCCGGCAGGCAAGCCGCAACGAAAAGCAATAAAAAGAGGGAACGTCACCGATGGCCACCGACGGTACGATCGCCAAAGCCGGCACCTTCCTCAGCAACATGCGCATCGCCAAGCGGCTGTGGCTGGCCTTCGGCCTGCTGCTGGTGCTGATCGCCGCCCAGTCCGGCACCGGCATCTACGGGCTGAATGGGCTGAACCGCCGCGTCGACGGCGTCATCGCGTCGGGCGACCTCGCCGTCTTCGCCAAGGATCTGGAAAGCCGTCTGGCCGCCGAACGGCTGCAGACCCGCGAGTACATCAACATCGGCTCGACCGAGGCGCTGGACCGGCTGCGCGTCCTGCGCGGCGAGTTCGACCAGGCGATGGCGGCGCGGCAGGCCAAGTTGAAGGCCTCGCCTCAGGCCGCCGCCTTCGCCGAACTGAGCAGCCTGCACACCGGCTACCATCAGCGGTTCGAGGCTGTGCGCGCCGTGCGCGAACGGGCCGACCGCCTGCTGCACGAGCGCATGGACCCGCTGGGCGCCCAGGTGACCAAGCGGCTGGAGGACATGGTGTCCGCCTCCGAGACGTCGGGCGACAAGGACTTCGCCTTCGGCGCGCAGGAGGTGGAGAACCGCTGGCTGATGACCCGCTTCCAGGCCAACCGCGCCATCGGCCTGCGTGACGCCGAGGCCGCGGCGCAGGTCGAGGCGGTGGGCAAGGCGATGAGCGAAAGCATCGCCCGGCTGTCGTCGGTGGTCCGCAGCAATGGCGACCTGCTGGCGGCCCTGCGCGAGATCGACACCCGCGCCGCCGATTACCGTGCCGCCTTCCGCGACGCGATGGCCGCCAACGACGAGGCGAAGCGGCTGACCGACGACCTCGCCGCCGCCGCCACCGCGATCAACCGCGCCATCGACGGCATCGTCGCCTCCATCGCCGCCAGCGCCAAGCTGACCGAGGAAGAGGCCGGGACCGAGGCCACCTTCACCATCCGCCTGACACTGGGTCTTGGGCTGCTGTCGCTGGTGATCGGCATCGTCGCCGCCAACCGCATCGCCGCCTCGATCATCGGGCCGGTCACCGGCATCCGCCGGGTGATGGCCGACCTGACCGAAGGCAAGCTGTCGGTCAGCGTCCCCCACACCGGCCAGCAGGACGAGCTGGGCGACATGGCCCGCGCCGTCGCCGCCTTCAAGGACGAGGCGGTGGAGGCCCTGCGCTCCCGCATCGCGCTGGAACGGGTGTCGGCCAACATCATGATGGCGGACGTCGACGGCCGCATCCTCTATGCCAACGATTCGATCATGGCCATGTTCCGCCATGCCGAGGCGGACCTGCGCGTGTCCCTGCCCGGCTTCGACGCCAACACGCTGGTCGGCCGCAACTTCGACGTCTTCCACCGCGACCCCGGCCACCAGCGCCGCCTGCTGGCCGACCTGACCCAGACCCACCGCGGCTGGGCCAAGACCGGCGGCCGCAGCTTCCAGGTCATCGCCAACCCGGTGGTCAGCCGCCAGGGCGAACGGCTCGGCACCGTCATCGAATGGCGCGACCTGACCGAGGAGCTGGCGATCGAGGCGGAGATCGGCGCGATGGTGGAGAATGCCGTGCGCGGCGACTTCACCCACCGCATCGAACTGGACGGCAAGACCGGATTCTTCCGGCTGGTCAGCGAGGGCATCAACCGGCTTTCGGAGAACATCGCCGGCGTCACCGAGGAACTCGCCTCGGTGCTGGAGGCGCTGTCGCAGGGTGACCTGACCCGCCGCATCGACAAGCAGTATGAAGGCGTGTTCCAGCGGCTGAAGGACGATTTCAACGGCACGGTCGCCCGTCTGTCGGAGATCGTTCAGCGCATCGATCAGGCCGCCGGCTCCATCGCCGTCGCCAGCCGCGAGGTGGCGGAAGGCAGCCTGGACCTGTCGGAACGGACCGAGCAGCAGGCCTCCTCGCTGGAGGAGACCGCGGCCAGCATGGAACAGCTCGCCGCCACGGTGCGCTCCAACGCCGACAACGCCCAGCAGGTCAACGGCTATGCCACCGAGGCCCGCGGCGCGGCCTCGCGCGGTGGCGAGGTGGCGACCAGCGCGGTGGAGGCGATGCGGCGGATCGAGCAGTCGTCGCAGAAGATCTCCGACATCATCGGGGTGATCGACGAGATCGCCTTCCAGACCAACCTGCTGGCCTTGAACGCGGCGGTGGAGGCGGCGCGCGCCGGCGACGCCGGGCGCGGCTTCGCCGTGGTGGCGCAGGAGGTGCGGCAGCTCGCCCAGCGCTCCGCCCAGGCGTCGAA
>NZ_LGQY01000005.1:0-30866 GCF_003116065.1 Azospirillum sp. TSO5
GGGCGCGTCCCCGCCGATGATCGGCTGGGCCGCGGTGACCGGCACGGTCGATCTGCCGTCCGTCCTGCTGTTCCTGCTGATCTTCCTGTGGACGCCGCCGCATTTCTGGGCTCTGGCCCTGTTCCGCAACGGCGACTACACCCGCGCCGGCGTGCCGATGATGCCGGTGGTGGCGGGAGAGGCGGCGACCAAGCGCCAGATGCTGCTCTACACGCTGATCCTGCTGCCGGTGGCCGCGGCGCCGTACTTCGTCGGCATCGCCGGGCCGGTCTATCTGGCGGTGTCCGCCATCCTGGGCCTGATGTTCGTCGGCTGCGCCGTCCGCGTCCTGCGGGCAAGCGACGACAAGCCGGCCAAGAAGATGTTCGGTTTCTCGATCCTGTACCTGTTCCTGCTGTTCGCCGTGATGATGGGCGAGCGGATGATTCTTGGAGGGTGGGCATGACGGTGATGGAACGCGACGACCTGACCGATACCCGCACTTCGGTCGAAGAGCAGAGGCGGCAGGAGGCCGACCTGCGGGCCAAGAAGCTGCGTGGCCGCAATCTGGCGGTTCTGGCCGCGCTGCTGGCGCTGGTCGCCCTGTTCTACGCCATCACGGTTGTTCGGATGAGCGGGGCGCACTGATGGCCGGGCGCGACGACAGGCTGCGCCGCCGCAACCGCCTCATCCTCGGCAGCCTGTTCGGGCTGGTTGTGGGGATGATCGGGCTGACCTATGCGTCGGTCCCGCTCTACTCCCTGTTCTGTTCCGTCACCGGCTTTGGCGGCACGACCCAGCGGGCGGAACAGGCCGCGGTGCGCGTCGTCGACCGCAAGGTGACCATCCGCTTCAACGCCGACACCAACTCCGCCCTTCCCTGGGCCTTCAAGCCGGAGCAGAAGGAACTGGTGCTGAAGCTGGGTGAAACCGGGTTGGCCGCCTATCGCGCCGAGAACCGGTCGGCAAAGCCCACCGTCGGCACCGCCGTCTACAACGTCACGCCCGAAAAGGCGGGAGTCTATTTCAACAAAATTCAGTGCTTCTGCTTCGACGAGCAGATCCTGGAGCCCGGCCAAGTCGTGGACATGCCGGTGACCTTCTTCGTCGACCCGTCGATGGCCGACGATCCGAACATGGACGACGTGACCACCATCACGCTGTCCTACACCTTCTTCCGCGCCAAGGACAGTGAGGCCAAGCTCGCGCAGCACACGGCCACCGCATCCACGTCCGAGGCTCCGGGGGCAAGCAAACAAAAGGCGGAGCCGGGGGCGACCGCCACAAACTAAACAATATGGGGTAGTGAGACGATGGCCGACATCACCCACGGGCAAATGCCGCACGCCGAACCATCAGCCCATGAACCGGGCGCCGGCATCCCGCATCCCTACCATCTGCTGAAGCCCAGCCCCTGGCCGCTGATCGGCGCCTTTTCCGGCGGGCTTCTGGCGACCGGGCTGGTCATCTTCATGCATGGCGGCGGCAAGTTCCTGCTGGTGCTGGGCGTGCTGGCCATCCTGGTGACGATGTTCGGCTGGTGGCGCTCCGTCATCCGGGAATCGGTGGTCGAGCATGCCCACACGCCGGTGGTGAAGATCGGCCTGCGCTATGGCATGGCGCTGTTCATCGCGTCGGAAGTGATGTTCTTCGCCGCCTTCTTCTGGGCCTTTTTCCATGCGGCGCTGGAGCCCAAGGTTTCGCCGATCAATCCCGACGGCATCTGGCCGCCGCCGAATGTGCATGTCATCAATCCCTTCGACATGCCGCTGATGATGACGCTGACGCTGCTGCTGTCGGGCGTGACCGTCACCTGGGCGCATCATGCCATCATCGAGGGGCAGAACCGGACGGCCGCCAAGGCGCTGGGGCTGACCGTCCTGTTGGGCGTGATGTTCAGCTTTTTCCAGATCTATGAGTACGTCCACGCCGCCTTCAAGTTCACCGATGGCATCTTCCCGTCGACCTTCTACATGGCGACCGGCTTCCATGGCTTCCACGTGCTGGTCGGCACCATCTTCCTGGCGGTCTGCTGGGTGCGCACGGTGAAGGGGCATTTCACGCCGGAAAGCCATTTCGGTTTCGAGGCGGCGGCCTGGTACTGGCACTTCGTCGACGTCGTCTGGCTGTTCCTGTTCGTGTCGGTCTATTGGTGGGGTGGTTATGGCGGTGTGATCGCCGAACATTGACGCCACCGGTGCCGAGCCGTTCCGGCGGCCCATATGTCTGCCGGAACGGTCCGAGCGGGAGGTCATTGCGTGATCGATCTGTACCCCAGAGTATCCCCATTATCGGCGGGCCTGCACAGCGTCTGCCCGCGCTGCGGCAAGGGGCGGCTGTTCGACGGCTATCTGACGGTGGCGGAGCGCTGCAATGTCTGCGATCTGGATTTCTCCCAGGTTGACAGCGGCGACGGACCGGCGGTCTTCCTGATCTTCATCCTGGGTTTCCTGGTTGTGCCGGTGGCGCTCTGGGTGTCGATGACGGTGGACTGGCCGCTGTGGCTGCATGCCATCGTCTGGAGCATCGTCGTGCTGGCGCTGACGCTGGGCATGCTGCGGCCGGCGAAGGCCTATGTCGTCGCCTTGCAGTACCGCTATCGCCGCAGCGAAGTGGAGAAGGGGCCGTGAGCGCCACTGCAGTCGAGACGGGGGAGCGGCGCCGCTTCCGTCCGTCGTTGGGGGCGACGCTGGTCACTCTCGCTGGGCTGGCCGTGACCATCGGGCTCGGCACATGGCAGCTGGAGCGGCTGCAGTGGAAGCAGGACCTGATCGCGCGGATCGATCGGCAGATGGCCGAACCGGCGGTGCCTCTCCCCGCCCGCATCGACGATCCGACAGCGTGGGAGTTCCGTCCGGTGACGCTGGCCGGACGCTTCCTGAACGACAAGGAAATGCTGCTGATCGCCCGCCCGCATCAAGGACAGGTGGGCTACGAGGTTCTGACGCCATTCCAGCGGGCGGACGGGGCCGGCATCGTGCTGATCAATCGCGGTTTCGTGCCGATGGACCGCCGCGATCCGGCGACTCGTACCGCTGCGCGGGTTGAGGGCGAGGTGAGCGTCAAGGGCATCGTCCGCGTGCCGCAGCCGGCCGGTTTCTTCCAACCCGGCAACGGCACACCGGTGCCGGGTTCCGCCTGGATGCGCGCCGATCCGTCGGCGATGGCGGCGGCGCTGTCGCTGGGCGAGGTGGCTCCTGTGGTGGTGGAGATGCTGCCGGGGCAGGGGTCCGGGTTGCCCGGAGCGCCGGCCGGGACGCTGGCGGGGATTGCGCCGCGGGTGGAGTTGCCGAACAACCACCTGCAGTATGCCTTGACCTGGTATGGGCTTGCGGTGACGCTCGCCGGGATCTACGTGCTGTCTCAGCGCAAGCGCGCCGACACCGGAACCGACGGACGACCCGATGACCGCATATCAGGAGCTTGAACGCCGCCACGCCCGCATCGCCGCCATCGGCGACGCGCTGGGCATCCTCGGCTGGGACACCCAGACGATCATGCCGGAAGGGGCCAATGACGGCCGGGCGGAGCAGACCGCGACCCTGTCGGTGATCGCACACGAGTTGGCGACCGACCCGCGCATGGCCGACCTGCTGGCCGAGGCGGAGAGCGACGACAGCCTCGACGTTTGGCAGCGCGCCAATCTGCGCGAGATGCGCCGGAATCACGTTCACGCCACCGCTATCCCCGCCGATCTGGTTGAGGCGACCAGCAAGGCGGTGTCGGTCTGCGAAATGACTTGGCGGGCCGCTCGGGCGGAGAGCGATTTTGCCAAGCGGCTGCCATCCCTGACCGAGGTGCTGGCCCGCGTGCGCGAGGGGGCGGAGGCCCTGGGGTCCGTGATGGGGATCAGCGCCTATGATGCGCTGCTCGACAGCCACGACCCGGGTGCGCGGGCGGAGCGGATCGACGCGCTGTTCGCCGACCTGTCCGGTTTTCTGCCCGACCTGATCGGGCGTGTTCTCGACCGCCAAGCCGCGGGGCCGGCCGTGATCGAGCCGCAGGGGCCGTTTCCGGTCGATAAGCAGCGCGAGCTTGGCGTCCGCATGATGGAGCGGCTGGGCTTCGATTTCAGCCGCGGCCGGCTGGATGTGTCGCTGCATCCCTTCTGCGGTGGGGCGACCGGCGATGTGCGCATCACCACCCGTTACGACGAGGCGAACTTCACCGACGCGTTGATGGGCATCCTGCACGAGACCGGCCATGCGCTGTACGAGCAGAACCGTCCGCGCGCATGGTTGAGCCAGCCGGTGGGCCAATCGCGCGGCATGGCGGTGCATGAGAGCCAATCTCTGCTGATGGAGATGCAGGCCTGCCGCTCGGCCGAGTTCATCACTTGGTTGGCGCCGATGGTGCGCGAGACCTTCGTTGGGGAAGGGCCGGCTTGGGAGGCCGACAACCTGCGCCGGCTCTACAGCCGGGTGGAGCGCGGCTTCATTCGCGTCAATGCTGACGAAGTCACCTATCCCGCCCACATCATCCTGCGCTACCGCCTGGAAAAGGCGCTGATTGCCGGTGATCTGACCCTCCCGGACCTACCGGGCGCCTGGAACGACGGTATGGCCGAGCTGGTCGGGGTGGTGCCGCCGGACGACCGGCTTGGCTGCCTGCAGGATATCCACTGGCCCGGCGGCGGCTGGGGCTATTTCCCCAGCTACACGCTGGGCGCCATGACCGCCGCTCAACTGTTCGACGCCGCCCGCACCGCCGATCCCGAGATCGTCCCAGCGCTGTCGCGTGGCGAGTTCACGCCGCTGGTGAATTGGCTGCGGGTGAACGTGCATGAGACGGGCTGCTTCCACGCCTCCGGTGACGAACTGCTGACTGCGGCGACCGGCCGCCCGCTGGATTCGTCGGTGTTCAAGAGGCATCTGGAGCGGCGGTATCTCTGACCGCCAACTCGCGGGGAGCTTGCGGAAGCCTCTTGGCAAGCGCGGGAAATGGCTTATCTTTAGGGACAGGTACGCCGGGGTCTGATCTACCCCGACGCACCCATCCGATCAGCGGTTCAGAAGATCAAGGCACGCCTTGACGATCTGCAACAGCAGGATCAGGAGTGTGAGGATCTTATCCATCCTCTTCTCTCCCTTGTTTGTGTGCGGCGGTGGCGGCCTATCCGCCACCCCGTTCACACACCCGCACTATAGATGCATGGTTGCAGATGTGTGCGAGGCCGCTGGAAGGCGGCGTGCAAATTCCTGTGGATAAGCCGCTTCTCGAGAGCGCGAGCATATCGCGAGCAACTGCTTTGGCATGAAAAAGGCCGCCCATGAGGCGGCCGTTTTTCGTTGAGCGTGACTGCGACGATTACCCGCGTGCGGTGGTACGCAGCGTCTCCTCGGCGGCACGGATCAGGGCCATCGACTTGTTGACGGTCTCCTGATACTCGGCCTCCGGATCGCTGTCGGCGACGACGCCGCCGCCGGCCTGGACATACATCATGCCGTCCTTCAGCACGGCGGTGCGCAGCGCGATGCAGGTGTCCATCGCGCCCGACGCACCGAAATAACCGACGCAGCCGGCATAGACGCCGCGGCGGGCCTTCTCCAACTCGTCAATGATCTCCATCGCGCGGACCTTCGGCGCACCGGACACCGTACCGGCCGGGAAGCCGGCGACCAGGGCGTCGAGCGCGTCGAACTTCGGATCGAGGTCGCCCTCGACGTTGGAGACGATGTGCATGACGTGGCTGTAAAGCTCCACGATCATCTTGGACGTCACCTTGACCGTGCCGACCTTAGCCACCCGGCCGACGTCGTTGCGGCCGAGGTCGAGCAGCATCAGGTGCTCGGCCAATTCCTTCGGATCGCTCAGCAGATCGGCGGCCAGCGCCTCGTCTTCCGCCGTGGTGGCGCCACGCTTGCGGGTGCCGGCGATCGGGCGGACGGTGACCTTGCCGTCGCGCACCCGCACCAGGATCTCCGGGCTGGAGCCGACGACGGTCAACTCGCCGAAGTCGCAATGGAACAGGAAGGGCGACGGGTTCAGCCGGCGGAGCGTGCGGTACAGCGCCAGCGGCGACGGCTTGAAGGGGAAGCGGATGCGCTGGGACGGCACGACCTGGAAGATGTCGCCGGCACGGATGTACTCCTTCGCCTTCTCCACGATCGCGTGATACTCCTCACGCGTCGTGTTGGAGGTCCAGGCCAGCGGCAGACCGTTCTCCGTCCGCGGCTCCCGCCGGTAGGGAAGGGGACGTTCCAGATCAGCCAGCGCGTCGGTCAGCCGTTCCCGCGCGTCGGCATAGGCCGTGGCGGCATCCTTGCCGGGCTTCGGCCAGACCGGCGTCACCAGCGTGATCGAATCGGTGTGGCTGTCGAAGATGGCGACGATGCTGGGCCGGGTCAGGATCGCGTCCGGGATGTTCAGCTCGTCCGGATTGTTGTCCGGCAGCCGCTCCATCAGGCGGACCATGTCGTAGGTCATGTAGCCGAACAGGCCGGCGGCCATCGGCGGCAGTTCTTCCGGCAGCGGGATCCGGCTCTCGTTGATCAGCGCGCGCAACGCTTCCAACGGCGCCTTGTCGAGGGGCTGGAAAGCGTCGCGGTCGTGCAGGGCGTCACGGTTGATCTCCGCCTTGTTGCCGCGCGACCGCCACACCACGTCGGGCTTGAAGCCGATCACCGAATAGCGGTCGCGCCGCGATCCGGCCCCGCGCTCCGCCGACTCAAGCAGGAAACCGAACGGACGTCCATCCGCCAGCTTCATATAGGCGGAAACCGGCGTCTCCAGATCGCTGACCAGCGTGGTCCACACCACCTGCGGCCGACCGGCGGCGTAAGCGGCATCGAAGGTGGTGGTATCGGGCTGGACCTTCACGGCACGGAACCTCTTGGGGTTGCTGTCGGCTGAGCCGGAGACTCAGTTGCTGGCGAAGAACTGGTCGATGCGCTGGCGGTGGATGCGGACCGGATACTTGTCCCGCAGCGCGTTGGTGAATTCGGCCACCAGATCGTTCTCCATCCCCTGTTCGACCGATGCGCGGACCGGCGCCAGATCGGCGTCGGCGGCCTTCGGGTCGGCCGGGATGACCTCCTTCAACCGGGCGACGACCTGGGCATCGGCGGTGTTGCCGGTGACGACCTCGTTCGGCTTGGCGGCGAACAGCTTGGCGACCATGTCGGCCGGCAGGCCCTGGACCGACTGGGCATCACGGGTGAAGGGGGCGGTCATGGCGAAGCTGGCGCCGGCCTGGGTGGCGACGTCCTGCGCGGCGGCTTCCGAGCCCTGCTTCAGGCGGGCGGCGATCTCCTCCGCCTTCTTGGCGGCGCGCTCGGCGCGCTGCTCCTGCTGCCAGTCGGCGACGACCTGATCGCGCACGTCGGCGAGCGGACGGACAGCGGCGGGGATCACGCTGTCGACGCGGACGGCGGTGAAAACGCTGCCCTCGCCCTCGGTCAGGTTGGAGGTGGCGCCGGTCTTCAGCTGGAAAGCATTCGACAGCTGAGCCTTCAAGCCCGGAAGGTCGGGGGCGGCGTCCTTGCCGTCCGGCGCCTTGCCGGTGCTGTCGACGGCGGCGACCTTGGTCAGGGCCAGACCCTGGGCCTGCGCGACTTCCTCCAGCGGCGCACCGCTGGCGAGCTGGTCCTCGACCCGATTGGCGATGGAGAAGACGGAGTCGAGCGCCTGCTCCTTCTTCAACTCCGCCTCCAACTGGCCGCGCACGTCCTCGAAGCTCTTGGTCGAGCCGGGGGTGACGCCGGTGACGGCCATCACATGCCAGCCGAGCGCGCTCTTGATCGGGTCGGAGGGCTTGCCGGGCTCCAGCGCGAAGGCGGCGTCGCCGATTTCCGGCAGGTCGGCCTTGGCGATGTTGTCCAGGGTCACCGGCTCGACGCCGGCATCCTTGGCGGCTTCGGCGAGGCCCTTGGCCTTCGCGGCTTCGGCGATCTGCTTGGCCTTCGCCTCGTCGTCGACCACCACCATCTGCACGGTGCGCTTTTCCGGGGCGCCGAATTCGTTCGCGCGCTCCTCATACGCCTTGCGCAGCTGGGCATCATCGATCTTGATGTCCTTGGCCAGCACGTCGGGCGACAGGCGGGCGACCGTCAAGGCGCGGTATTCCGGGGCGGTGAAGCGGACCTGATGGTCCTCATACGACTGCTTGATCGTCGCGTCGTCGGGCACACCGACATCGCCGATGGCGGCGTTGGGCAGGGTCACCACCTCCGCCACGCGCTTTTCGCCGCGATAGCGGTAGAGGTCCTGCACCAGCGGCTGCGGCGGAGTGAGGCCGGCGGACACCGCACCGGCGACCAGCTGGCGCGCCGTCTCGCGCTGGATCATCGCGACATAGCCGTCCTCGGTCAGCTGGTTGTTGCGCAGCACCGACCGGAAGACGTTCGGGTCGAACTGGCCCTGCTGGTTGCGGAAGGCCGGCTCTTCGGCGATGCGCATGCGGACCACCTCCGGCCCGACGGCAATGCCCATGTCGGCCGCCGCGAGGTCGAACAGCGTGCGCTGGACCAGCGATTGCAGCGACTGCTCCAGAAGGCCGAATCGCTTGGCCTGCTCGGCGGTCAGGTTGCCGCCCAGCATCGGGCGAAGCCGTTCCATCTGCCGGCGGAATTCCTGGTCCAGCGCCTGCTGCCCGATCTCCACCTTGCCGACCTCGGCGACGGTGGTGGGAGTGGTGGAGCGGAACACGTCACCGATCCCCCAGATGCCGAAGCTGAGGATCAACAGCACGAACAGGATCTTGACGACCCAGGAGCCGGCGAAATTGCGGATGAACTGGAGCATGGGACCCGAATCTAAGCGCGTCGTTCGGCCATCCGGCCGGGGCGGCGCATCATAGATAGGGGAGGGTGGGGCGGCAACAGCCCATTTCCACACCGCCGAGCTCCGGCGTCGTTCCTCTCGTCAGGGTCAATTCGCAAACGAACGCCCCGGCTCCACGGAAAAGGTGGGGCCGGGGCGTCGGAAACTCACCGGTTACCGGAGCCCTTGGCGGGTGCCGGGATCACTTCAACGCGTCTCGCACGGCATCCTTGGCGCCGCCGATGCTGTTCTGAACCTTGCCGGCGGCCTTCTCGCCGCGGCCCTCGGCCTCGGTCTTGGTGTCGCCGGTCAGCTTGCCGGCCGCTTCCTTGATCGAGCCCTTGACGGAACGGGCGGCGCCCTCGATCCGGTCCTTGTCCATGGTGGCAACCTCTTTCGTGTTGGTTATGCCGGAACAACAGGACGGAAGGGGAAAGGGTCCATTACAAATAATACACGAAAGACAAGTCGGCCCCGCTGAGGGATTCGCGGATCAGGCCCGGCGCGGTTCGTCGATGCCGCGGCCGGCCCCGCGTGGCGGGGTGCCGCCGGTGCGCATCGGACCGGCGCTGTGCCGGCGCAGCGCCGCCAATTGCAGGGCGTGGTGGGCGATCTTGTCGCGGAAATCGCGGTCGACGCGGCTGAAGGCGCTGTAGGCCAGCCTCACCGCCGCCGGGGAGCGGGTGCGCAGGGCCTCATTCAGGGAATCGCGCAGGGTGCGCAGTTCGAGGATGCCGGGAACGAACGCCATCTCGACCGCCTCCGCCAGGATTTCGACGGAACACAGCGTCGCTTCGTCGTCGAGCGTAAGCCTCACTCTGCCGCGTCCAATCCGATCGTCAGGGCTGATGGTCAGGAACCAAGCAGGTCGAGAACCGCCGACAGACAGCGGTGACGGACCAGGCACTCCTCGCAGCATCGGACGGCCTGCGTCGGCTGCGGGCAGTGCTGACGGCGCAATGTCTCCAGTCCCTGAAACAGGACGTGCTTCTTCGCATCCGAGATCACGTCGGTGGCCTGGATCGTTTCGAAAGCGTCCCGCATAGGGTTGGTCGCATCTATGAACATCGCCGCATGCCTCCGTTACCAGCGAATCTATGCCGCACCCTCGGTGAAGTCCATGAATGCTCTGTAATATTGCGGCGGCAAATTGAAACGAGCTGTGCCGCAATTCACCGGCGCGCAACGCATTGACGCGGCAATCGGCGATGGGCAGCATCGGCCCGGTCGATGACGGGGAAGAAACGGAGGCAGGATGGCGCGGGCGCTGGGGACGACGCTGGCCGTCTATGGTGCGGCTGCACTGGCGGAGATCGCCGGCTGCTTCGCCTTCTGGGCCTGGATACGGCTGGGGCGGAGCGCATGGTGGGTGCTGCCCGGACTGGCGAGCCTCTGCCTGTTCGCGTGGCTGCTGACACGGGCCGATGCCGACTTCGCCGGGCGGGCCTATGCCGCCTATGGCGGCGTCTACATCGCGGCGTCGCTGCTGTGGCTCTGGCTGGTCGAGGGCGCGCGGCCGGACCGCTGGGACGCGGCCGGCGCATTGGTCTGTCTGGCCGGGGCGGCGCTTATTCTTGCCGGCCCGCGCGGGGGCTGAAGGTTGGCGGCCGGTTGACGGAGCGCCGCAGGGCAGGACCGTTCACCAGAACGAGGCGGCCGGCGTCGTCCACCCGCAGATAGGCGCCGACGCGCACGGTCCGGCGAAGGATATCGTCGTTGAGCATGATCTGCGCATCGGCCAGGGACAGCGGAGTGCCCTGGTAGTACGCACGGCCGTCGGCGTGGCTGATCTGGCTGAATGCGTTGGTCATGTCTGAATGCTCCCAATCGATTTCTTGAACTGCGGACCGTTGGCGGACCCGAAGCGACGGCAGCATCCGGCGTGACGCTGGTGGTTCACGCCTGTGGCTGCGGCCATTGTCGGACAAACGCCTGGGACGTCCGGTTTATTCCTCCATCGCGGGCTGTGAGGCGAATTGCTTCCCGTGCGGGGAATGTGTGGAGAGAATCCTGGGGCCGATACCGCCTCAGGTCCAGTCCATTGCGGTGGATGCCACCGAATTGTCGCAGACCACACGCGCAAAAGCTGTGGTGGTGCGGCCGGGCGCGGCCGTTTATTCCCGGAACCGTGCCGCGCATTGAACCATGTCAATCATGTGTCGGACTCTAACCGTTAGAGTGCGAATGCATCACGGGCAACGGATTGCGCAAATCTTTGGCATTTGCGGGATTGCTTGGCGTTGGAAATAAAGCCGGACGGGGTCATAATACCTCCGTCGGGTGTCCGATTCAGCCGCCGGGCGACCGTCGGTGCATCATCAGGCCGCCCTTTCCGGCGGTATAGAGAAAAGCGGATCGTTTCGTGAACCTACAACCGGCGGATCAGATGAACGGTTCCGAAAGCAGCGGTTCCAGCGGGGCGCAGGCCGCCGCGATGCCGCGTGATCCCGCCTTTCTGGCCTCTTTGGCCGCCAGCCTGCTGGACGATGGCGGGATGGCGCTGGTCTATCTGGACCGTGACGGCTTGTGCCGCCATGCCGATCCGCATTTCGCGGCGGTTCTGGACCGCTCGCCGGCGGACCTGATTGGCTGCGCGCTGGTCGGCATCGCCCATCCCGTGACCGCGGCGCTGGCCGCTGCCATTGCGACGCTGGAAGGTTCGCCGGTGCCGACCTCCGCGCCGGTCGATTGCCCGACGGTCGGTTGCGACGGCCGCCGCTCGATCCTCAGCGGCAGCGTGATCGCCCATCGCGATGCCGCCGGTGCGACTGTCGGCTATCTCGGCACCTTTCACCTGACCGGCGATCCCGACCGCATCGCGGAGTTCGTGACCTGCCGGGATTCCTTCATCGCCACCCTGCTGGACGCGGCGGTGGACGGCATCATCGTCTCGGACCGCAGCGGCATCATTCGCTCCATCAACCGCGCCTGCTGCCGCCTGTTCGGCTACGAGGACGGTGAACTGGTCGGGCGGAACATGTCGATCCTGATGCCGCCACCCTTTTCGCGCGACCATGGCCGCTACGTCGACACCTATATGCGGACCGACCGGCCCAAGATCATCGGCATCGGCCGCGAAACGCTGGGTCAGCGCAAGGACGGCACGGTGTTCCCCATCCATCTCAGCGTCGGTCAGGCGCGGCTGGGCGAGGATGTGACCTTCGTCGGCATCATCCGCGACATCTCCGAACGCCTCGCGGCGGAGCAGCGCGCCTCCTACCTCGCGCGGCACGATCCGCTGACCGGCGTCCTGACCCGCACCGCCTTCCTCGAGGAATGCGAGGCTCTGTTCGCCGGCAGCCGCGCCGAGGGGAAAGACGTGGCTTCGGGCGGGAGCCTGTTCGCGCTGTTCTCGCTCGACGTCGACCAGTTCAGCGACGTGAACGAAGCCTTCGGCTTCCATGTCGGCGACGCCGCGCTGAAGGCGATGGTCAGCCGCGTGACGGAGGTGCTGCCGCCCAACACCATCATCTGCCGCATCGCCGCCGACGAATTCGCGGCGCTGTCACGGGTGACCGATGCCGACCACGCGCGCACGCTGGCCGGTGTGCTGCACGACAGGCTGACCGCGTCGATCTACGCCGACCGGCATTGGGTGCGGCTGCGCCTGTCGGTCGGTGCCGCGGTGCAGGACGACACGGTCAGCACGCTGGAGGACCTGAACGCCAAGGCCAAACTGGCCCTGCAGGCGGTGCAGCACAATGGCGGCAACGCCGTCTGCTTCTACACGCCGGAAATGGCGGCGGCGGCGACCCGGCGGATGATGCTGACCATGCATCTGACACACGCCATCGAGCGCAACGAGCTTCGCCTCGTCTACCAGCCCATCGTCGACAAGGCCGGCCGGGTCCGGTCGGCGGAAGCGCTGCTGCGCTGGGACCATCATGCGCTGGGGCCGGTCTCGCCCGGCGAGTTCATTCCGGTCGCGGAGGAAAGCGGCCTGATCGTGCCGATCACCGACTGGGTGCTGTCGACCGCGGTCGCCCAGATGGCGGTCTGGGAGGCGGATGGCGTGCTGCCCGACCGCGTCTTCCTCAACATCTCCGGCCAGCAGTTCCTGCGCGGCAACCTGACGCTCCGGCTGGAGGAGTTGCTGGCCGAGCATTCGTCGCTGCGCAGCCATCTGGGGCTGGAGATCACCGAACAGGCGGCGGTGCGCGACCTGAAGGTGGCGGTGCGGACGCTGGGCGAACTGGCCGATCTTGGCATCCAGGCGGCCATCGACGATTTCGGGTCCGGCTATTCCTCGCTCAGCTATGTGCAGCAGCTGCCGGTGGCGAAGCTGAAGATCGACCGCGCCTTCGTCATCGACGTGCCGGAGAACCCCAAGAGCAACGCGCTTGTCCGCGCCGCCGTCGGCATGGCGCACGGCCTGGGCCTGACCACGGTGGCGGAAGGGGTGGAGACGGCGGAGCAGCGCGATTTCCTGGTGTCGGTCGGCTGCGATCTGATGCAGGGCTATCTGTTCGGCCGCCCGATGCCGCCCGAGGCGCTGGCCGACATGGTGCGCTCCCAAGCCGCACCTGCGATCGCCTGATCGCTCCCCTTGGGGTGAATCCTGTCTCGACAGCGTCAGCTGCAAATGATATCCATTCTCACGGAATTGAGAGCCATTCGCAGTCCGGGAGTGATGGATGTTCATCGACAAGATCGCTGGTGTCGCGTTTGCCGTCGGCGCCTTGACCGCCTTTTCGGTCCAGGCTCAGGAAGTCAATGTCTACAACTCGCGGCACTACAACACCGACCGCGCGATCTATGAAACCTTCACGAAGTCGACCGGAATCAAGGTCAACATCATCGAAGGCAACCATGATGAACTGATCCAGCGCATGAAGTCGGAAGGGCCCAGCAGCCCGGCCG
Source organism: Azospirillum sp. TSO5 (assembly GCF_003116065.1). Classification (NCBI taxonomy): domain Bacteria; kingdom Pseudomonadati; phylum Pseudomonadota; class Alphaproteobacteria; order Rhodospirillales; family Azospirillaceae; genus Azospirillum; species Azospirillum sp. TSO5. The sequence continues at coordinate 13,600 of NZ_LGQY01000005.1, forward strand.
ACCTGTTCATCACCGTGGATGCCGGCCGTCTGGCCGCGGCGGCCACGGAAGGGCTGCTCGCCCCGGTGACCTCGCCGGCGCTGGAGGCGGTCAAGGTTCCGGCCAACCTGCGCGACCCGGCGGGGGCCTGGTGGGGACTGTCCAGCCGCGCCCGCATCATCGTCTACGCCCGCGACCGGGTGAAGCCGGAGCAGATCAAGGATTACGAGGATCTCGCCAAGCCGGAGTGGAAGCACCGCGTTCTGACCCGCAGCGGCACCCATCCCTACAGCCTCGCCCTGACCGCCTCGATGATCGAAGCGCTGGGCGAGGAAAAGACGGAGGAGTGGGTGAAGGGTCTCGTCGCCAACCTCGCGCGTCCGCCGCAGGGCGGCGACACCGACCAGATCCGGGCGGTCGCGGTGGGCGAGGGCGACGTCGCCATCGCCAACACCTATTACGTCGGCAAGATGATCACCTCGGCCAAGCAGGAGGATCGCGAGGTCGCGTCCAAGGTCGGGGTCATCTTCCCCAACCAGGGCAACCGTGGCACCCACGTGAACCTCAGTGGCGCCGGCGTGGTGAAGACCTCCAAGAACCAGGAGAATGCCCGCAAGCTGCTGGAATATCTGCTGAGCCCAGAAGCACAGCGCCAGTTCGCCGACGGCAACATGGAATATCCGGTCAACCCGGCGGTCCAGCCGCATCCGGAACTGGTGAAGCTCGGCAGCTTCAAAGCGGCCGAGGTGAATGCCGCCTCCTTCGCCGCCCACACGCCGCAGGCGCTGCGCATCATGGACCGTGCCGGCTGGAAGTAAGATGACCGACGCTCCGTCTCCTTCCGTCATCCTCTCCGGCATCACCCACCGCTATGGGCAACTGACCGCGGTCGACAATGTCTCGCTGTCGGTCGCCCCGCGCGAGGTGGTGTGCATCGTCGGTCCGTCCGGCTGCGGCAAGTCGACCCTGCTGCGTCTGATCAGCGGACTGGAGTCGGTTCAGAAGGGCGAGATCGCGGTGGAGGGGCAGCAACTCGCCACCGCGGCCCGGTCTCTGCCGCCGGAAAAGCGGCCGGTCGGCATGATGTTCCAGGACTTCGCGCTGTTCCCGCACCTGACGGTGGCGGGCAACATCGCCTTCGGCCAGACCGGCCGTCCACGCGCCGAACGCAAGCGCCGGGTGGAAGAGTTGCTGGAGACCATGGCGCTGACCCGCTATGCCGACGCCTATCCGCACACCCTGTCGGGCGGCCAGCAGCAGCGGGTGGCGCTGGCCCGCGCCATGGCGCGCGACCCCAAGGTCCTTCTGCTGGACGAGCCCTTCTCTGCCCTGGACGAGCAGCTCCGCCGGTCGGTGCGGGAGGAGGTGGTGCGGATCATCCGCGCCAGCGGCATCGCCACCATCGTCGTCACCCACGACCCGGAAGAGGCGATGGAGATGGGCAACCGCGTGGTGGTGATGGAGGCCGGACGCATCATCCAGGCCGACACGCCGGTCACCCTTTACCAGCGCCCGGCCAACAGCTTCGTCGCCCGCCTGTTCGGCGAGGTGAACCGCTTCGAAGCGACGGTGCGCGATGGGCAGATCGTCACGCCGCTCGGCCCGGTCTTGGCGCCTGGCCTTCCCGGCGGGACGAAGGTCGAGGTCGCGTGCCGGGTGGAGGATCTGGAACTGGTGCCGCTGGGCGCCCGACCCGACGCCGTTCCGGTGCGGGTGCGCCATTCCAGCTTCCTGGGGCCGGCGACGCGGGTGTGCCTGGATCTGGGCGGGGCGGAAATCCATGCGCGCCTGCCGGGGCATGTGGATGTCCGCACCGGTGAAGAACTGTCCGCCGCGATGGCGGCCGAGCGGGTGATGGTGTTTCCGGCGGGGTGATGGGCGAGTTGTCGAGCACGATGCCCCCTTCCTAACCCTCCCCCGCCCTCGGTCGGCCGAAGGCCGATCCGATCGCGGGAGAGGGGGCTACCGCTGTCCTTCACATTATTTCTACAAGCGTCCTGCCCCCTCTCCCGCGTCAGCGGGGGAGGGATGGGGAGGGGGCATTCAGTGCAGAAACCTCACGCCCTCGCCCGAACCTCATCCTCGCCGAACTGCAGCCGACACAGCCGCGCATAGGCGCCGTCGGCGGCCAGCAGCGCGTCATGCGTGCCCTGCTCGATGATGCGGCCACCCTCCATCACCACGATGCGGTCGGCGTTGCGCACGGTCGCCAGACGATGGGCGATCACCAGCGTGGTGCGACCCGCCGTCAGCCGTTCCAGCGCCGCCTGCACCAGACGCTCCGATTCACTGTCCAAGGCGCTGGTCGCCTCGTCCAGCAGCAGGATCGGCGCATCCTTCAGGAAGGCGCGGGCCAGCGCCAGACGCTGGCGTTCGCCGCCCGACAGCTTGACGCCGCGGTCGCCGATCACCGTGTCATAGCCTTCCGGCAGCTTCGATATGAAGTCGTGCGCGGCGGCGGCCTTGGCGGCGGCGATCACGTCATCCATCCCGGCGTCGAGGCGGCCGAAGCAGATGTTCGCCCGCACCGTGTCGTTGAACAGAACCGTGTCCTGGCTGACGATGGAGACCGCGCCGCGCAGGCTGCGCAGGGTGGCGCCGCGCACGTCCTGGCCGTCGATCAGCACCTCGCCGCCCGTCACGTCGTAGAGGCGTGGGATCAGGTTGAACACCGTCGATTTGCCGGCGCCGCTGCGTCCGACCAGCGCCACCGTGCTGCCGGCCGGCACGTCGAGGTCGATGCCCTTCAGCGTCTCGGCGCCGGCCTCGTAGAAGAAACGGACGCCGCGCAGCGCGACCGCACCCTTGGAAACCGAAAGCGGCTTGGCGCCCGGCTGCTCCAGGATCGTCGGTTGCTGGTCCAGCAGTTCGAAGATGCGTTGGGCGGCGGCCATGCCCTCCTGCAGGGCGGCGTTCAGCGTGCCGATGGCACGCACCGGCTGGGCCGCCATCAGCAGCGCGCCGACGAAGCCGGAGAAGGCGCCGACCGAGCCCTCGCCCAGTGTCATGCGGTAACCGGCGAAGGCGATCACCCCCGCCACCGCGACGCCGCCCAGCACCTCCATCATCGGATCGATGCGCGACCGGGCGCGCACCGCCTTCATGGTGAGCTGGTAATTCTCCTGAAAGGCGCGGCCGGCGCGGGCGCGCTCATAATCTTCCAGATTGTAGGTCTTGACCATCCGCGCGCCCGACAGGCTTTCGGTCAGCAGCGAGGTCATGTCGCCCATCTGCGCCTGGGTATCGCGCGAGACGCGGCGCAGGCGCTTGCCGATGCGCACGATGGGCACGGCGGCAATGGGATAGATGATGAAGACGATCAGCGACAGCAGCCAGTCCAGATAGAACATCGACCCGACCAGCGCGATCACCGTCAGGATGTCGCGCACAAGCCCGGTCAGCGTGCGGGTCAGCGCGTTGCGGATCAGGTCGACGTCGTTGATGAAGCGGGAGGTCAGCGCCCCGGTCGGGGTGGCGTGAAGCTGCGCCATGTCGGCGGTCTGCAGATGGGTGAACATCGCCAGCCGGACGTCGGCGATGACGCGCTGGACGATGTCGCTGGTCACCACGGTCTGGGAATAGAGCGACACGCCCTTGATGACGGTCACCGCGATGATCGCCAGCGGGATCGCCAGCAGCATGCCGCGGTCCTGGGCGGAGAACATGGCATAGGAGCGGTCGATCAGCAGCGGATAGGCGCCGGTGGTCGCCGCCACGATCGCCATCAGCAGGAAGGACAGCAACAGCTTGCCGCGATAGGGGCGCACCCACTCTCGCCACATCCGGGCCGCCAGCCGTTCGGTCGCCGCATCCAGGCGCAGGGGCTTGCCGCTCTTGTTCGTCACGGTCGCATCCGATCTCATGTCCGTTGGGGATGGCTTAGCCCATGGGCTTCGGCTTTGTCCACCGCTCGACGCGGTGCCGCCGGTGCTGGTTACAGGCTTCCTTTACCGGTTTCATGCGAAGCTGCGGATGATCGGAGCGGCGAACATCGTGCCGCCGGGGGAGAAGGGGAGTGCCCATGCCGAACGGAATTGGCCTCAATGGCGGACTTAATGGCGGCGGTGCGCGGCGTCCGCGCATCGGTCTCGCGCTGGGCGGCGGGGTGGCACGCGGCTGGGCGCATATCGGCGTGCTGCGGGCGCTGAAGCGCTATGGGATCGAGGCCGACATCGTCTGCGGCTCGTCGGTCGGGGCGCTGGTCGGCGGCGTTCATCTGGCGGGAAAGCTCGACACGCTGGAAGAGTGGGTGCGCACGCTGACCCGGATGAAGATCGTCGGCTATTTGGATTTGCGGCTGCGCCAGGGCGGCGGGCTGATCGGCGGCGACCGGCTGCTGGCGGAGCTGCGCCTGCATCTGGGCGATGTGCGGATCGAGGAGCTGCCATGCCCCTATGCCGCCGTCACCACCGATCTGGTGACCGGCCACGAGGTGTGGCTGCAGCGCGGCGAACTGGTCGACGCCATGCGGGCGTCCTTCTCGCTGCCGGGCGTGTTTCCGCCGGTGTCGATCGACGGGCGCTGGATGATCGACGGCGCCCTGGTCAACCCGGTACCGGTGTCGGCTTGCCGGGCGCTGGGCGCGCAGATGGTGATCGCCGTCAATCTGTCCGGCGATATCCTGGGCAAGGCGCGCAAGCCGGGCGCCAGCGTGCCGACCGCCGCCGGTTTCGACCTGCTGCGGCTGGTGGAGGACGAGGTGCCGGGCCAGCGCCCGCCAAGCGGAATCGGCGCCCTGGCGCGCCGCATCTTCCGCCGCGACTATGAGGGGCCGAGCCTGTTCGGCGTGATGGTCTCGTCGCTGGGCATCGTCACCGACCGCATCACCCGGTCGCGGCTGGCCGGCGACCCGCCGGACGTCCACATCGTCCCGCGGCTGGGTCACATCGGCCTGACCGAGTTCGACCGTGCCGACGACTGCATCCGTGAGGGGGAGGCGGCGGTGGAGCGCGTCCTGCCGGATCTGCACGACGCGCTCGCCGTCTTCGCCACCGGCCCGCGCGAATCGACGCGCGGGCCGATGCGGGATTGAGCGCCTTTTTAGTGATCGATCGCCGTGCCCAGCGCCGCACCGCCCAGGCCGCCGATCACGGCGCCGCGGGTGCCGTCCACCGCGTAACCGCCGGCCGCACCGGCCGCACCGCCGACCACGCCGCCAGTCGAGCAGGCAGTGACGGAAAGAAGCGCGAACACCGCACCGATCAGACGCAAACGGGACATCATGCTACCCTCCACATGTTGACTGTTCGGTGTCTAAACACGCGGGAGCGCATTTTGCTTCCATCCTCCGCTGATCTTTCGGTCCTGATACTTTCGGGCGGAACCTCTTCCCCCTTCAAGCGTTGACCTGACTTTAACCGTGCAACGTTCAATCGGGGGAACGACCATGCGGACGATCATCAATCATTTGCGCACCACCGCCATAGCCGCCACCGCCGCCCTGTCGCTGGCCGCCTGCCAGAATCCCGATGGCAGCATGGGCGGCATCGGCGGGATGAACACGTCGGAGACCGTCGGCACGCTGGGCGGCGCCGTGGCCGGCGGTTTGCTCGGCTCCCGCTTCGGCGGCGGGTCCGGCAAGCTGGCGACCACCGCCATCGGCACTCTGCTCGGTGCCTATGCCGGCCAGCAACTCGCCCGGCATTTCAGCCCGGCCGACCAGAATCGGGCGTCGGATGCGGAGGAGCGGGCGGTCGCCAACAACCAGACCATCACCTGGAACAACCCGGAGTCCGGCAACCGCGGCACCATCCAGCCGGTGAAGACCTATCAGGGCAGCAACGGACAGACCTGCCGCGACTACAACCACACGGTTGTGATCGACGGCAAAACGGAGGTCGCGCGCGGCACCGCCTGCCGCCAGCCTGACGGTAGCTGGAAGCTGATGTCGTAAGCGTACACCCTGTCCGAATGACCGCCTCCGGGTCCTACGCCTTGCGGATGTGCAAGGTTGCCGTCAAAATCAACGAGTTCCGCCGGATGGCGGCCTGATGCGAACGGCGTGCGGGGCTTATGGAGGCGGTCAGCTACATCATCCTCATTGGATCCACCCTGCTGATCGTCAGCGTGCTGACCAGCTACCTCGCTCTTCGTGTCGGTGCGCCGTTGCTGCTGATCTTCCTCGGCATCGGCCTGCTGGCCGGCGAGGATGGGATCGGCCAGATCTCCTTCAACGATGCCGGCTCCGCCTTTCTGATCGGGTCGATGGCGCTGGCGGTGATCCTGTTCGAGAGCGGGTTCGACACCAAACTCGCCAGCTACAAGGCGGCGGCCTGGCCGGCGATGACGCTGGCGACGGTGGGCGTCGCCGTCACCACCGGCGTGGTGGGCGTCGCCGCCCATTATCTGATGGGGCTGGGCTGGGGCGAGGCGCTGCTGGTGGGGGCGGCCTGCAGTTCCACCGACGCGGCGGCGGTGTTCTTCCTGCTGCGGGTCGGCGGCATCACCCTGCGCGACCGTGTCCGCTCCACGCTGGAGATCGAATCGGGCAGCAACGATCCGGTCGCCATCATGCTGACCATCCTGCTGGTCGAGGCGGCGACCCACGGTCTGGCCTCGCCCGTCGCCATCGTCGGCGAACTGGTGCTTGCTTTCGCATTGGGCGGGGTGATGGGGCTGGCCGGCGGCTGGCTGCTGGTGGCCTTCATCAACAAGGCGAATTTCGAATCCGGGTTGAACCCGGTGGTGACGCTGACCTTCGCGCTGTTCATCTTCGCCGTAACCAACGTGCTGGGCGGCAGCGGCTATCTGGCCGTCTACGCCGCCGGTCTCTATGCCGGGAATGTCAGGCTGCGCGGGGCGCTGGACCTGCGGCGCTTCCATTCCGGGCTGACCTGGCTCAGCCAGATCGTCATGTTCGTGATGCTGGGGCTGCTCGCCACGCCGCGGGAGTTCGCCGGCATGATCCTGCCGGCGCTGGGTGTGGCTTTCGTCCTGATCGTGGTCGCCCGCCCGGCTGCGGTGTGGATGTGCCTGCTGCCCTTCCGCTTTTCGGTGCGGGAAACCAGCTTCATCGCCTGGGTCGGCCTGCGCGGTGCGGTGTCGCTTCTGCTGGCGCTGGTGCCGGTGCTGGGCGGGCTGGAGAACGGCCAGCTGATCTTCAATACCGCCTTCGTCGTCGTGGTCGTCTCGCTGCTGGTGCAGGGATGGACCATCGGCAGCATGGCGCGGGCGCTGGAACTGATCGTTCCGCCGCGCCGCGGTCCGGTGGAGCGCGTGGAGCTGGAGCTTCCCGGCAATGCCGACCAGGAGCTGGTGGCCTACACCGTCCATGGCAAGAGCCCGGCGGCGCGCGGCCAGCGCATGCCGCGCTGGGCCAAGCCGTCGCTGGTGATCCGGTCGGGCGCGGTGGTGCCGCTGCACAAGGCGAAGCCCCTGCAGCCCGGCGACCATGTCTATCTGTTCACGCCGCAGCACCGGTTGCCACTGATCGACAAGCTCTATGGCGGTAGCCGCGCGCTCGACCAGAACGACCGGGAATTCTACGGCGATCTGGTGCTGAGCCCCGATGCCACGGTGGAGCAGATCGCCGAGATGTACGGCCTGCCGCTGTCGATGGCCAACGCCCGGCTGACCTTGAGGGACCTGCTGCGCAACGAGTTCGGCGGTTCCTGCGAACTGGGCGACCGGGTTCGCATGGGCGGGGTCGAGCTGATCGTGCGCGATATGGAGGACGACACCATCACCTCCGTCGGCATGGCGCTGGAGCCTGCCCGCGTGACCAGCCGGCGCCGGCCGCTCTACCAGCGGATCGCCGATGTCGGCGGACGGTTGCGCGGCTGGTGGATCAAGCACTCCTTCCGGCGCTGGAAGGAGCGCGAGAAGCTTCGGGCACGCCGGCTGGAGGCGCTGCCACCGCCTGAACCGAACCACGAGGAACGGGTGGAAAGCCGGAACGACGCCGCCTGAGCTAGATCGGATCGCGTAAAATCGGAATCGATTTGGAGCGTGAATCCGATCGTCAAACATAAAGCTACAGCGTCGTGCGTTTCATATTAAACGCACGACGCTGTAGCCCCCCGGAGCTTACCCCTGGTGGCCCGGACGCGACGCGGCGATGGTGCGGCTCAGGTAGATGACCGGCGCCAGCCCGACCAGAACGATCACCAGGGCGGGTAGGGCGGCGTCGTCCAGCCGCTCGGTGGAGGCCATGCGGAAGGCCTCGATCGCCAGCGTGTCGAAGTTGAAGGGCCGCAGGATCATCGTCGCCGGCAACTCCTTGGTGATGTCGACGAAGACCAGCATGGCGGCGCTGAGCAGGCTGGGACGCAGCAGCGGCAGATGGACCCGGCGCAGCACCTGCAGCGGCGTATGGCCAAGCGAGCGGGCCGCACCCTCTAGATTCGGGCCGATCTTGGCGAATCCGGACTCCAGCGGCCCATAGGCCACCACGAAGAAGCGGATCAGATAGCCATAGAGGATGCCGGCGATGGTGGTGCCGAGGATGGCGCCCATCGGCCAGCCGGTCCAATCCCGCGTCAGCCCGACGGTGATGAGGATGCCGACGGCGATCACCGTACCCGGGGTGGCGTAGCCGAGCGAGGCGAGGCGCGCCGCGCCGGTGGCGAAGCCGCTGCGGTCGTGGCGCACGCCATGGATCACCATCAGCGCCACCATGACCACCAGCAGCGCGCCGCTGGCGCCGAGGATGAAGGTGTTCACAGTCAGGTCGGTGAAGCGGGCGAGCGTCAACTCCGTGCCGCCGCGCAGGATCATGCGGATCAGCACCGCCCCCGGCAGCAGGAAACCGAACAGCACCGGCGTCAGACAGACGATCCAGGCCAGCACCGTGCCGCGGGCCGACAGGCGCGGGGCGGGCAGGGCGCGGTAGCGGCCGGTGGTCTGGTGGAAGCGCATCTTGCCGCGCGACAGCCGCTCCAGCCCGACCAGCGCCAGCACCACCAGAAGCAGCACGGCGGCCAGCTGTGCCGCGGCGGCCGGATCGCCCAGCGCGAACCACGTGCGGTAGATGCCGACGGTGAAGGTGTCGATGCCGAAGTAGCGCACGGCGCCGAAGTCGGCCAGCGTCTCCATCAGGGCATAACCGACGCCGGCAACCAGCGCCGGACGGGCCAGCGGCAGGGCCACCCGGCGGAAGGCGCCGAAGGCGGTGCAGCCCAGCGTCCGGCTGGCCTCCAGCACGCAGACCGACTGTTCCAGAAAGGCCGCGCGGGTCAGCACATAGACGTAGGGGTACAGCACCGACGACAGCACCAGCCCGGCGCCCCAGGCGGTGTGGATCTCCGGAAACCAATAGTCGCCGCGCCGCCAGCCGAAGGTGGCGCGCAGGAAGGACTGCAGCGGTCCGGCATATTGCAGGAAATCGGTGTAGGTGTAGGCCAGCACATAGGCCGGCATGGCCAGCGGCAGCAGCAGCAGCCATTGCAGGACCCCGCGTCCGCGGAAGTCGTGCATGGTGACGGTCCAGGCGCAGGCAACCCCGGTCACCAGCGTGACGACGCCGACGATGCCCAGCAGGATCACCGTGTTGAGGATGTAGCCGGGAAGCACCGTCCGCGCCATGTGCCCCCACAGATCGGTGGAGACGCCGGCCGACTGGACGAAGACGGCAAGGATCGGCAGGGCAATCAGCAGCGCGAGGATCAGGGCGAACAGGCCGGTGAGGCCGATACGCGACCACAGCTGGCGGAGAGAGAAGGACGGGGAGCCGGGTGACTTCGCGTCGGTCGCCATCGCCATGCGGAAATATCCTCGCACCGGTTCAAACAGAGGGGGCAAAAAGAAGGCGGCGCCTGCTCCCTGGTGAGGGGGCAGGCGCCGCCGGTACTCTACACTATATGCGAACCGTTATCAGCTGGCTTCGGCAGCGCGCTGGTGACGCTTGCGCTCGTTCGGGTCGAGGTAGCGCTTGCGCAGGCGGATCGACTTGGGAGTCACTTCCACCAGCTCGTCGTCGGAGATGTAGGACAGCGCCTTTTCCAGCGTCATCTGGATCGGCGGAGTGAGGCGGACCGCCTCGTCCTTGCTGGTGGTGCGGATGTTCGTCAGCTGCTTGCCCTTGATGACATTGACCTCAAGGTCATTGCCGCGGGTGTGCTCGCCGATGATCATGCCCTGATAGACCGGCACGCCCGGATCGATCAGCATCGGGCCGCGATCTTCCAGGTTCCACAGGGCGTAAGCCACCGCGGTGCCGTCGCTGTTGGAGATCAGCACGCCGGTGCGGCGGGCCGCGATGGCGCCCTTGAAGGGAGCGTAGCCGTGGAACAGGCGGTTCATGATGCCGGTGCCGCGGGTGTCGGTCAGGAACTCGCCCTGATAGCCGATCAGGCCGCGCGACGGCGCATGGAAGACGATGCGGGTCTTGTTGCCGCCCGACGGGCGCATCTCGATCAGGTCGGCCTTACGCTCCGACATCTTCTGAACGACGGTGCCCGAGAACTCCTCGTCGACGTCGACGACGACTTCCTCGATCGGCTCCAGGCGCTGGCCGTTCAGCGGGTCGGTCTTGAACAGCACGCGCGGACGGCTGATCGCCAGCTCATACCCCTCTCGGCGCATGGTCTCGATCAGGATGCCCAGCTGCAGTTCGCCGCGGCCGGCCACCTCGAAGGCGTCGCCGCCCTCGGTGTCGGCGATGCGCAGAGCCACGTTGCCTTCCGCTTCGCGGAACAGGCGGTCGCGGATCATGCGGCTGGTGACCTTGTCGCCCTCGCGGCCGGCCAGCGGGCTGTCGTTGACCGAGAAGGTCATCGCCAGGGTCGGCGGGTCGATCGGCTGGGCGGCCAGCGGCTCGGAAACTTCCGGCGCGCAGATGGTGTCGGCCACGGTGGTGTTGGTCAGGCCGGCCAGCGCGACGATGTCGCCGGCATGCGCCTCTTCCACCGGAACGCGCTCCAGGCCGCGGAAGGCCAGCACCTTGCTGATGCGGGCGTTCTCGACCAGCTTGCCGTCGCGGCTCATCGACTTGACGGCCATGTTGACCTTGACCGAACCCGTCTGGATGCGGCCGGTCAGGATGCGGCCCAGATAGGGGTTCGCTTCCAGCGTGGTCGCCAGCATGGTGAAGGGCAGGTCTTCCTCGACCTTCGGGGCCGGGACATGGTCGCGGATCAGCTCGAACAGCGGGGTCAGCGTCTCGCGGGCGCCGTTCTCCAGGTCCGTGGTCGCCCAGCCGTTGCGGCCCGAGGCGAACAGGGTCGGGAAGTCCAGCTGCTCGTTCGAGGCGTCGAGCGAAGCGAACAGGTCAAACACCTCGTCATGCACCTCGTGCGGACGGCCGTCGGGACGGTCCACCTTGTTGATGACGACGATCGGGCGCAGGCCGAGCTTCAGGGCCTTGCCCAGCACGAACTTGGTCTGCGGCAGCGGGCCTTCGGCCGCATCGCAGAGCAGGACGACGCCGTCGACCATGGAGAGGATGCGCTCCACCTCGCCGCCGAAATCGGCGTGGCCGGGGGTGTCGACGATGTTGATGCGCAGGTCGTTCCACAGAACGGACGTGCACTTGGCCAGGATGGTGATGCCGCGCTCGCGCTCCAGATCGTTGGAGTCCATGGCGCGCTCAGCCACCTGCTGGTTCTCGCGGAACGAGCCGGCCTGCTTGAGGAGTTGGTCAACCAGCGTGGTCTTGCCGTGGTCGACGTGGGCGATGATGGCGACGTTACGGAGATTCATGGAGCCTTCGGTCTCGCAATGGCACCCCCGACACGCAGCAGCGTCATGCCACAAACAACAAAAAGGCCCGACGAAGATTAATCCGTGGGCGCTGTCGGGGAAACTGTTGCGGCGCAATATATGGATCCTCGGCCAAAACGCAAGCGCCGTGCCCTTTGGTCTAACGCGAATTTCCGGGATGGAGCCATGCGTGATTGGACCCTACATTGGGGACGATGATCCGTTTCGCTTCCGCTTCCCGCCGCCGCGCGGCCGCCGCAACGAGGATTGCAGCCGTGCCGCTCAAGGCCCCCATCGCCGCTCCGCTGGTCGCCGCCCTGCTGATGCTGGGGCCGGCGGGCGCCGGCCATGCCCAGGATTCGCCCCCGGACAGCATCCCCGGCGCCGTGCCAGCGGTATCGCCGGAGGCCCCGCCGCCGGAAGAGGAGGTGCGGCCGGCCGGCATCACCTATGAGGTGGACATCACCGGCGTCGAGGATGAGGGCTTGCGCGGTACGCTGCGCGACGCCTCCACCCTGGTGGAGTTGAAGGACGATCATCCGCCCTCGCTGATCGGGCTGGAGCGGCGGGCCGACAGCGACCGCGACCGTTTGCAGACGGCACTGCGCTCCGCCGGATATTACGACGCGAAGCTGGACATCCGCATCGAGGATCCTGCAGCGGCCGGCACCCTGCCGGCCGGGGGAGAGGCGCCGCCGGTCAAGGTGACGGTGGCGGTCACTCCGGGGCCGCTCTACCACATCAAGACGGTAACGGTGCGCGGCGCAGATGGCTCCACCCTGCCGAAGGAGGTGGCGACCGACGACCTCGGCCTCGCCGCCGGCGCTCCGGCCGTGGCGCAGAAGGTGCTGGACGCCGAATCGGAGCTGGTCGGGCGGTTGAGCAAGCGCGGTTACGCCTTCGCGAAGGCTTCGGACCGCGAGGTGGTGGTCGATCATTCCGACCGGACGATGGATGTCGCCTACACCGTCGACCCCGGCCCGCTGACCCGCTATGGCGCCACCCGAATCGAAGGGCTGCAGAAGGTCGACGAGGATCTGGTGCGCGGGCGCCTCGCCTGGAAGGAGGGGCAGGTCTACGACCCTGGTGCCACCGACCGGGCACGGCAGGACATCGCCGCCCTCCAGGTCTTCGACACCGTGCGCGTGCGGATGGCGGACGAGCCGGGGCCGGACGGCGTGACGCCGGTGATCGTCACGGTCAGCGAGCGCAAGCGCCGCTTCATCGGCGGCGGCGTCACCTATTCGACGCAGGACGGGCTGGGCGCCAACGCCTATTGGGGTCACCGCAACCTGTTCGGCGGGGCGGAGCAACTGCGCGTCGGCGTCGATGTCGGGCGTGTGGCCGGATCGTCCGGCGGCACGTCGAGCAAGGGCAACGACCTGCCGGACCTGCGCTTCAGCGTCAATTTCCGCAAGCCCGACTTCCTGGCGGTGAAGCAGTCGCTGGTGGTCAATTTCGCCGTGGTCAACGACCAGCCGCCGGCCTACAGCCGGGTCGCGTCGGAACTGACGGTCAAGCTGGAACGGCCGCTGACCGACCAGCTGACCATCAGCTATGGCGTGACCGGCGAGCGCGGGCGGGTACGGACGGAAGACAAGACCTATCAGACCTCCTTCATCGGCGTGCCTTTGGGGGCGGCCTGGAACGGCACCGACAATCTGCTGAACCCAACCTCCGGCCAGCGGGCCTCGCTGCAGGTGACGCCGTGGTTCCCGATGGGCGGCGATACCAAGTCGCCCTTCACCTCCGTGCTGCTGAACGGCTCCACCTATTACGATCTCGGCAATGACGGGCGCTATGTCGCGGCGGCGCGAATCGGGCTGGGCAGCATTCTCGGCACCACTCTGTCGGACATCCCGCCCGACCATCGCTTCTATGCCGGCGGCGGCGGGTCGGTGCGCGGCTACGGCTTCCAGAAGGCGGGGCCGCGCGACCGCTATGACGATCCGGTCGGCGGCCGGTCGCTGTTCGAGATCGGGGCGGAGCTGCGAATCAAGGTGACGGAGAGCATCGGCATCGTGCCCTTCGTCGATGCCGGCACGGTCTATGATTCGGCCTATCCCGACTTCAGTGAGCCTCTGCGCGTCGGCGCCGGCCTGGGTCTGCGCTACTACACCGACTTCGGTCCGCTGCGCGTCGATGTTGGTGTTCCCCTCAACCCCGCCGACGGCGATGCGCGCTGGCAGCTGTATCTCAGCCTGGGGCAGGCGTTCTGATGGCGCAATTTCGTCCCAATCCTCCGGGACGATGACCGTTTATTGCGGTTGAGACAACGGTGGCGCTGGTGAAAGGGCATGGTGTGACGGCGGTTCGCTTATTTCTGGTCGGTCTGACGATCCTCACCGGCCTGCTGGCCGATCCGCAGCCCGTCCGGGCCTTCTCGCTGTTCTCCGGCGATTCCGCCCGCGAATGGCTGAGGGAGAAGGTGGAGGGGGCGGTCGAATCGCCGGACATGCACCTGAAGCTCGGCGCGATCGACGGCAGCATTCCCACCGACTTCACCATCGCCACCGTCACGCTGGCCGACAGCCAGGGTGTTTGGCTGACCATCGACCGGCTGCATGTGGTGATGTCGCCATCCGCCCTGTTCATGCGCAGTGCCAGGATCGATGCGCTGGAGGCGGCTTCGGTGGTGGTGACCCGCGCACCGGTCAGCACCCAGCCCGCCACGCCGTCCGATCCCAACGCCTCGCTGCTGCCCAGCCTGCCGGTGGACATCGACCTGAAAAAGCTGGTGGTCGAACGGCTGGAGCTGGCGCCGGCGCTGCTGGGCGAACAGGTCGTGCTGCGCATCGCCGGCTCGGTGCTGTTGGAGCATGGCGGCGGGGCGCTGAACGCCAACCTGTCGGTGGCGCGCATCGACGACAAGCCCGGACAGGCCGATCTGGTCGCCGCCTTCGATCCCGGCAAGAACACGCTCAACCTGTCGGTCAATGCATCGGAACCGGCGGGCGGCGTCATGGCCCGCGCGCTGTCGATGCCGGGCCTGCCGCCGGTAGACCTGGCGTTGAAGGGCGACGGCACGTTGGACGACTGGACCGGCAAGCTGACCGCCACCGCCGGCGAGGCCGCGGCCCCCACCGGCACGCTCAACGCCGACGCCACCATCAAGAAGGCGCCGGAGGGGCATCTCCTGACGCTCGCGGCCGGCGGCAATTTCGCGCCGCTGATCGCCGGATTGGCGGGCGACACGGTGACTCCGCTGATCGGTCCCAGCCCGACGCTGAACGCGACCGTGCTGCGGGCTCCGTCGGGGGCCATCACCCTGCGTCCGCTGGCGCTGACCGTCGCCGCCGCGAATGCGACGGTGAATGGCGACATCGGCGCCGACTACAACAGCCTCAACCTGCGCTGGACCGTCCAGGCCGGGCCGGATTCAACCCTGCACCCGCTGGTGCCGCTGTCCTGGCGCGAGGGCGTGGTGGAGGGCTCCGCCGAAGGGGCGTTGAGCGCGCTGAACGTCGCGGTGAACGCCACCCTGCGCGATCTTGCCGCCGACGATCCGGCGCTGTCCCGCCTGACCGGCCCGGAGACGACGCTCGCGGCCAAGGCGCGGATCGACACCGGCAGCGGCGGAATCGGATTGGAGACGTTGACGCTGAACGCCGCCGCCGCGCGCGCCGAGGCGAAGGGAACCATCGGCGGCTGGGGCCAGACGGCCGACCTGACGCTCAGCGCCAGCGCCGACGACCTCGCCCCGCTGTCCGGCCTCGCCGGCCGGCCGCTGGCGGGCACCGTGGCGCTGTCCGGGCCGGTCAAGCGCGTCGCCGACGGCACGCTGACCGCCGACCTGACCGGCACCATCGACCGGCTGTCCACCGGCACTCCGGCCGACGCCGTGTTGGGCGACAAGGCGACGCTGGCGCTGGCTGCGCGCATGGAGCCCGATGGCGCCATGCGCCTGACCGACCTGACGGTGGACGGGCGCAACGGCAAGCTGACCGGTACCGCGGCCCTGGCGGACAACAAGGTCGATGCGCGAACCACCCTGACGGTGGCGAAGCTGGAACCGCTGGGCACGGCGCTCGGCACGCCGATGGAGGGAGCGGCGACGCTGGAGGCGACCGCCCGCGGCCCGCTCGACGCCATCCAGGCGCAGGCGACGCTGAACGCCCGCAACCTCGTGGTGCAGGGCCGCCGGCTGGGCGCCACGGAGGTGAAGGCGACCGCCGCCGGCCTGCCGGCCACGCCGAACGGCACGGTGTCGGCCCGCACCAACCTGGACAAGACTCCGCTGTCGCTCGACGGGCGTTATGCCCTGCGTGAGCAGACGCTGCGGCTGGACGGGCTGACCATCGCCAACGGCACCAACCGCATCACCGGCGAGGCGCAGGTGGCGCTCGACACGCTGCTCGCCACCGGCCGGCTGGAGGGCAAGCTGCCCAACCTGAACGGCCTGTCGGAACTGGCGGGCATGCCGCTCGGCGGTGGGGCGAGCTTCACCCTGGCGCTGGACGGCAAGGGCGGCAAGCAGGCGGCCAACCTGACCGCCGACGCCAGCAATCTTCGGGTGGAAGGGCAGGGCGGACCGCTGCTGACCGCCCGGAAACTGACGGCCAAGGCCGACGTCGCCGACGCGCTCGGCACCCCCACCGGCAAGGCGCGGGTGGAGATGACCGACGGCAACGCTGCCGGCAACGAGCTGCGCAGCGTCACCGCCTCCGTCGACGGGTCGCTGGCGAAGGCCAGCTTCCAGGCCAACGCCAATGGCACCGGCGCGCAGCCGGTCGCGCTCGACCTCGCCGGCGGACTGGCGATGGATGGCGGCGTGACCCGCATCCGCCTCGATCGCCTGCAGGCGCGCTATGCCGGCGAGGATCTGCGGATGACCGCCCCCGCCACCATCCTGCTGGCCGACCGCCGCTATGAGGTGAAGGAGTTGCGGCTGTCGTCCGGCAATGCCCGGCTGGCCGCCGACCTGGGGCTGAACGGCGAACGCCTGAGCGGCGAGCTGACCATCGACCGCCTGCCGCTGGCGCTGGCGAAGCTGGCCAGTCCGACCCTTGCGCTGGACGGCGTCGCCAATGCGCGGGCGTCGCTGGGCGGCACGCTGCGCAACCCGCGTGCCGACGCCACGCTGCGGATCAGCGGGTTGAAGGCGCAGCAGACCACCCAGGCCGGGCTGCCGGGCATCGACGCGACGGCGGATATCCAATGGCGCGACCGCCGGCTGACGCTGGCCAGCCGGGTCGCCATGCCGAAGAATGCAGGCACGCTGACCGCCAACGCCGCCCTGCCGCTGGTGATGGACCCGGACAGCTACGCCGTCAGCGTGCCGCCCAAGGGCGCGCTGGAGGCGGCGGTCGACGGCACGGTGGATATGTCGCTGGCGAACGATCTGCTCGCCGCATCGGGCGACCGGGCGCGCGGATCGCTGCGGCTGGACGTGCGGGCCGGCGGCACGGTGGACAAGCCGTCGCTCGGCGGTTCGGTGGTGCTGACGAACGGGCGTTACGAGAACCGGGCCTCGGGTGCCGTCATCACCAACATCGAGGCGCGACTGGTCGGCGACGGCGACGTCTTCACCATCCAGAGCTTCCGCGGCCGGACCCGCAACGGCGGGACCATCACCGCCAATGGCGTCATCCGTCCGGGGGCCGCCGCCGACCAGCAGTTGGACATCAGGCTGCAGGCCGACAATGCCCGGC